>NZ_CP194516.1:1514626-1817551 GCF_050931845.1 Poriferisphaera sp. WC338 | reverse complement strand
ACTTGGGAAATCGGTCCTACCCAACGTCAAAATCGGTGTGATCCACGGATCAGCTTGACCTTCGCTAGACATCTGGACGATAATGACATCTGTGAGCGCGACCAAGCAACATCCAGCGATTCCATGCCTGATGCTGACCTTATCGGTCATGTTATCACTGGGTGCAGTTGCGGATGCCTCAGCTTTACAAAGTCATTTGGCGTCTGCTGATCGCATCACGATGCAGTCTTCCGAAAGGCGGCTGCTCGCTTCGCTCATGGATCAGCTTGCCCGGTGTTCTGAGCATCTCAAAACGCACAAGATTACAGCTCCAACGCCGATCACCCAACAAATCCAGCCGAGCCTCTCGGCGATTTTGGCCACCCGGCCATCCCGTGAATCTTCATATATCCCCTCCCGGCAGCATCGTCTGACGCTGCTCAACCTGCCACCACCTACGTTGTCATAATTGATGGATAGGCTGATTGAAGCTGTGTATATATTACACATTCAAGGCCATCGAACATTGACATGCGTAAGCCGCTAGTGCGGCCAATTACTCACAAATTAAGCCTGACAGATACGTCATTCCATGGCGTCACTACGTTCTTTAGTGTGGCAGGCATACGATTAAACAACACTCTCAATCAACGATTGAGTGATCACTTTCAAGGCAACCCTCATGGTCATCCCACATATCAGCAAAGCGTTTACTAAAGTCTTCGGCTCCCGCAACGATCGTCTACTCAAAGCGTATCAACGGCGCGTCGAATCGATCAATACTCTAGAAGCAGAAACACGCCAACTCACCGATGCGCAAATCCGTGAGCGTACCGCCCAATTTGTTCAGCGTCGCAAAGATGGCGAAAAGGTCACCGACATGCTCCCTGAGATCATGGCAAATGCGCGTGAAGCAATGGACCGTGCCGTGGGTATCCGAAATATTTTCAATCCCGAACATAACTTTGATGCATCACAATTACCAGAGCATTTGCAATCGGTGTATGCCGAGATCAAAGCAAAAGCTGATGCGATTGAGCCTCAGCCAGTTTTAGGCGGCGCGCCAGCACTGGGGTATTTGCAGGTTGAAGTGCCGAACGAACTTTACGATGCGGTACGCGAGATTTATACAACCTCGAAACCGCCGTTTCGTGCAAGACCGTTCGATGTGCAACTTATTGGCGGCATGGTCCTCGGTGAAGGCCGCATTGCCGAAATGAAAACGGGGGAAGGCAAAACGATCGTAGCCCCGCTGGCATGCTACGTCGCGATCATTGATGACCTGAAGTGTAACATCGTGACGGTCAATGATTACCTCGTGCAACGCGACCGTGACTGGGTCTTCCCGTTCTATCACGCGCTGGGCCTAACGGTGGGCGCGATCCATCCGTTCCACATGCAACCGCCACAGGAAAAAGCGCAAGCCTATGAGTGCAACGTGGTGTATGGGACGAACTCAGAGTTTGGTTTTGACTATCTGCGTGACAACATGAAGCTCTCACCCGAAGAGCAGGTTCAGAAAACACGCGACTTCTGTATCGTTGACGAAATCGACTCGATCTTGATTGATGAAGCACGCACGCCGCTGATCATCTCCGGCCCGGCTCATCAAGATGCGCCCAAATACGGAGCCGCCGATCAGATCGCCAAACATCTCGTCGGCCAGCAGACCGAATGGGATGCGAAAGATAAATACGTCCAACAAGCCACACTCCGTATCAAAGGTCTTGAAGGCGACATCCGCAACGCGCGCGATAAATCCAAGATCCCCGCAATGCGTGAGGAGATGAAGGAACTTGAAGGGAAGCTGCCCGCACTTGAAGCAGATCGCGATCAGTTCACGCAGTATTACGAAGTTGAAATGGAGAAGAAGGCCGCTCACCTCACGCATGATGGCATTGCTGAAGCGCAGAAAAAAGCAGGCGTTGGTTCGTTCTATGTTGGACAGAACATGGACTTCCCCCACCTGTTAGAAAACGCGCTACGAGCACATGTGATCTACAAGCGCGATAAGGATTATGTTGTCCGTGACGGCGAAGTGATCATCGTCGACGAATTCACGGGCCGCCTCATGATCGGGCGTCAATGGTCTGACGGCCTACACCAAGCCGTTGAGTCTAAAGAGAAGGTGAAGATCAAAGAGGAAACACAAACCCTCGCCACAGTGACCATTCAGAACTTCTTCAAGCTCTACAAACGCCTTGCAGGTATGACCGGCACCGCCGTCACCGAAGCGACCGAATTCCTCGAGATCTACGGCCTCGAAGTGGTTTGTATCCCGACGAACCTGCCGATCGCCCGTACCGACCGCGACGACCTGATCTATCTTTCTGAGAAGGACAAGTGGCTCGCCATCGTCGAAGAAATCAAACGTATTCACGACCTCGGCCGTCCCGTCCTCGTCGGCACTACCTCGGTCGAAAAATCTGAGATGCTCTCGCAGATGCTCACCAAGAAATACAGCATCAAACACGAAGTGCTGAACGCGAAGGTCGATCAGGCCGAACGTGAGTCAAACATTGTTGCGCATGCCGGTGAACTGGGCGCGGTCATGATCGCTACCAACATGGCCGGCCGTGGTACCGACATTAAACTCACACCGATCGATCGCGCAAATCTTGTTCGACACTGGCAGCTGCGGAATCTTCTGCCGAAAACGGCAAAAGCAGAGATGACCGACGAAGAGTTGCTCGAATTGGCATACCGTCACCTCGCACAGACTTCACAAGGATTAAAAGCTGCCGAAGTGCAAGGTATGTCCGTCGAAGACTGCAAGCTCGCCTTCTTCCAGCATCTTTGTGTACGTGATGCGTGGATCGAAGAAAGCAAAGCAAAAACCTACTCGTTCGACCAGTGCAACAAGATTCTTAACGGCCTGCCCGAGTACTACTGGAACAAGATCAAGATCTGGCAGGACATCGAAGATATGGGCGGCCTGCACATCATCGGTACCGAACGCCATGAGTCTCGCCGAATCGACAATCAGCTTCGCGGCCGATCGGGTCGACAGGGTAACAATGGTTCGTCCCGATTCTTCATCTCACTTGAAGATGATCTCATGAAACTTTTTGCAGGCAAGACCACACTCTCAGCACTCTCACGCCTCGGCATGAAAGAAGGCGATGCCATCGAACATCGTTGGGTGACCAAGTCCGTCGAACGCGCTCAACGTAAGGTCGAGGAACGCAACTACGAAATCCGCAAGAATCTGCTCGAATACGACGAGGTCATGGAGTACCAACGAAATACGTTCTATGGCCTCCGCCAAGAAGTCCTCGAAGGTAAAAACATTACCAGTATTGTCTTTGACTATATCGAAGAAGCTGTCGCTGATGCTGTCGACATCTATAAAGATAAACAGTACGCTCAAAAGCAAGCTGCTGAATGGGTTCGTAGCGAGATTGATGTATCGATCGAGCCATCCAAACTTCACTTGGATAACATGGATGAGCTAAGGACGATTGTTTTGCGGAATGCGAAGCAAGATCTCGCCCAAGTCATTGACGTAACCATTGGCGAGTACATGTCGGATGATATTCCACCGCAGGAATGGGACCTTAAAGGGCTCGCTGAGTGGGCAAAAACGCGGTTTGGCGTGAAACTGAATGCTGCGAAATTGCGTGGGATGAACCTGCCTGAAGTAACTGACATGATCATTACCGGTGCGGAAGAGCAGTTGGACAAAGCCGATCTATCCGGCATTCAAAAATTCATCGAGCCAAATCTCGGCGAAAAAGAACTTGCGAACTGGGCCGAAAACAAGTTTGGCATCAAACTGAACCCAGAAGAACTAATCGACATGCAACCGGAGCAAACGCTTGATCATATTCTTGAAAAGGCGCGTGAAACATATGCGAATAGAGAAGTAAATTACCCGGTTGAATTCATTCTAGATGTGGTTTACCAAGGAGCGCAACAAGACCCGAACTGGGCGATGCAACAACTATTCACGTGGGTCAAGCAGCGATTCAATCTTGAATGGGACGGCGAGTTTGTCGATGGCAAGAACGGCAAGGATCTGTTTGAACTTCTGCAAGCTGAAGGTAAGGAATGGCTCCAAAACGGCAAGCTTGAAAAGCATGTCGAAGAAGCGATGTCGCAATATGGCAGCGATACCGAGAAACTCAACGAATGGTATCAAGGTCGTTTTGGCCCGCCATTGGATTTGGAAGAAGTCGCCGAGGCCGAAGACGCACAAGCCTATATCACCGAAAAGGCGCGCGGCGTGCTCCGCATCGAGTTGACGCAACTCGAGCGCTTCGTACTCTTGCAGATTCTAGATCAAGCGTGGAAAGACCATCTCTACGGTATGGACCAGTTGAAGGATTCGGTCGGGCTGCGCGGCTACGCTGAGAAAGACCCGCGGATCGAGTACAAGCGTGAAGGTGCGAATCACTTCCATGAAATGCAGCAAAACACACGCGACCGTGTGACGGATCTGATCTTTAGAGCAAGGCTCACACCCAACGTGCAAGTCAACAATGCTTACGGCGACCAACAGCAGGCGCAACATGCTGAAGCACAACAAGTACCTCAGCATGCCGCTACCGCAGCGGAGCAGGGAACCGCGGTACAGCGAGAAGACATCTCCGCAGCAAATCAGGCGGGTGAAGAAGGATCAAGTCGCCCGATGTCCAGAAGGCAACGCCGAGCTACTTCAGCGCGTGATCGTAAAGAGGGCGGCACGAAATCGTTCAAGCAACGCCGCCGCAAACGCTAAGTAAGTTTCATCGTGACAATTACAAACCCGTCACCGCTAGTGACGGGTTTTTCAATCCTTAAAGTAAACCAAAAACGTTATGAGAAAACCTTCCAAGCGAATCATCCGTAACCTGATCGCCATTTTGATCGGCCTCCTGCTTGGCTGGTTGCTTTCCCCTTATCTCTTCAATACCCAGCCAACGACAACATCCCCCACTAAAAAGTCAAATCTAGAGCAGTCGCGAGATCACGGCGTCGCCGACGAATAAGCCTCGCTGCGTGAGGCGAAGATATCCTTCCACTTCTTCGAGCATCCCGATTTCTTTCAGTTCAGCAATCATCTTGCCACGCGCGCTATCTGTGGGTACATGGCTATCTATCCATTGCTTTAAAACACCTTCCCGTAAGCGCAACCCGAGCATCAGCTTTTCGCCAACCTGTCCATCTGTATCTAATCGTTCAATATCCATGATTGGAGGAAGCGCCTCGGCAGAATCATCTGCGAATGCTTTGAGATATTTTCCGATATGCGCTTCATTCTTCCAGCGTAACCCATTCACATGACTGGCCGCGCCGGGGCCAACGCCAAGCCAATTCGCGTTCTGCCAGTAGAGCAGGTTATGTAGACAATGATTGTCTTTTGTTTTGGCCCAGTTAGAGATTTCATATTGTTCATAGTCCGCGGCGGCAAGCAGTTCAATCACGCGAGCATACATGTCGTGTTCGCGCTGCTCGCCAACAGATTGGATCAATCCCATTTTTCGCTTCTGGGTTAACGGCGTATTGGGTTCAAAAATAAGTGAGTAGGCAGAAATATGATCTGGCTCAAGATCAATCACACGAGCAACATCCTCTTCAAGTTGAGCCATGGTTTGCCCAGGGATGGCGAAAATCATATCGAGGTTGATCTGCTTGATGTTAGCCTCCCGCGCATACCCGACCGCCTTGCCAACATTGGATGGATCGTGCCAGCGTTCTAGAACTTTGAGGAGTTTTTCATCAAAGCTCTGTGCTCCGATGGAGAGGCGGTTCACACCAAGGCCGTTGTATCCCTGTACCAATTGTCGCATGAGTTCCGCAGTCACTGTTTCCGGGTTAGCCTCAACGGTGAACTCTTTAACATGCTCAATTTCGACAGTTTGGGATAGTATTTCAAGCAATCGTGCCCAACATTCGGCATTCAAGAGGGTGGGGGTGCCGCCACCTACAAAAATTGTTTTTGCTTTCAATCGCCTCTCGCACAAACGCCCCAATAATTCAAGTTGGAGTGCGTGAATGAAGGCGGATTGACGGTCGCCTTCACCGTCTTGCTTGCCCACAATACTGTAGAAATCACAGTAGTGGCACTTATGGAAGCAAAACGGAACGTGCACATAGAGGGCGTCGACCAAATCGGCGTCGTTTTTGCCTCTAAATACGTGTCCATAATGACTTTGTTGAGCTTGCTGCACCCACGCTGCTCCGTTAAAATCTGATCTGTGATAAATGGTCAACTTTTCTGTGAGGTCGCATGATGAACGTCTCGCTAGTGATGTTCAAGGCTGATGGGGACAGACGTGATTTTCCCATCACGCGGGGCAGGGTCGTCGTCGGTCGCAAGAACACTTGCGATTTGCGTATCCCATTATCATCTGTTTCCAGGCAGCACTGCGAGATTACGCTGGATGGCGATCAGGCTCATCTACGCGATCTCGGCTCGTCCAACGGTACCTACCTCAATGATACCCGTATCCAAGAGGAAGTGCTCAAGCCCGGCGACAACATCAACATTGGGCCCGTCGCGTTCACGGTTGTCATTGATGGACAACCACAAGAGGTTCAACCACCCAAGAATTTGGGGGAAATCGATCCTGACGACTCATCGATTCCACTCGGTGAATCCGGCCACACCACCATCCCTCTCACCACTGATGAAGATGCGCAAGCACTCAAAGAATCATCCAATATTGATGATGCGCTAGACGATCAAATCGCTGCGCTCAGTGCTTTGGACGACAGCGATCTCGACCTTGGTGAGATTGAACTTGATCTGGATGATGTCGAAGTTCTTGAAGACGACGAAAAGTAATTTATGTTCGCATATCAACGATAAAGAATAAGCACCCACATAAACGGGTGCTTTTTTTATTTCTTTATTGTTTTGCAACCGGTGAGTAAAAGCTACTCAGTTTTTTCATTGCTGGCTGCAGCGGCTTCATTGCCAGCTAGCTGCTCATCCGTCGGTTCCACAACAGCGGTGGGTTGTTTTTTACCAGCACCCTTGCCCGGAACCGTCACACGCATCGAACATGCACGACACCTGACATTACGGCCACGCGCATGTGCAGGCACACTCAACACCTTGCGGCATTTCAGATTGGGGCAGATCAGCCTGATGACACTGTTGCTCATTGACGTATTTCCATCCTCAGCGTTTATCCCGGGGACAATTCCCTAACTCAATTATCGTGCATTTGAGCGGGACGCTTAAACAAGGCTGAAAAGGATGCGTAGTCCTATAACATCTCAAGGCCTACTGAATAATGAAGGACCATAAATGCTATGTATCAAACTGGCTGATGTTATTTGGATTTTACGAGGCGACGCGAGGAGTTTTTGATAAACAAATCCAACGTTTTTTGAGACTGCCATTCGGCTTGCATAACCTCCCCAATTCCAGCAGCGTATCCTGTATCGAGGGTTACGGTGACCATCGCAAGATCCAGATTCAAATCACGTTTTTCCCGAACGATATAGCAGTCGAAAGTACCCGCAGGCAGATCTAACTTGGATTCCCAAATCGCGACAACTTCGTATTTCATCGAGCCAGAGGCACGTTTTTCGCCGCTGGATAAGCTGTAGACTTCGACTTTCGCCTCACCTTTAACTTCTGGCTTCTTCTTCAGCTCCTTCGGCAATATCAAAATGCCTGGATCGTAGGTCACACGCACATTCTCTTTCAAATCATCATCTCGATAGGTCCATAGCGCACCGTCTTTAGCCCATCGATAGTAGCTTCGCCGTACACCCTCGATCGTCAGGATTAATCCATCAGCGGTTTTTTCATAGCTATACGCATAAACTTTCCCCTTTTGCTCATTGGCCGCCTCCGTGTACGAGCCTTTCGTTGATTTATTCGGCATCAACTTGCGAGCAGTGATCTCACGGAACGGCATCGGTATCGCTGCCTTCGCTTTGCCTTCTTCTGCTGAGCCCGTTTCTATACCCGCAGCATTCGCCTCTGAGGTTTTCTGTTGACCAGAATCCTTGCCTGCTTTCGAGGGCGATTTGCTGGGAGAGATGAGTCCTTGGTCGCCATAGCCTGGCGGCGGTGGTGCTATCGCAGGTCCGGTTTCACAACCACCTACATACAACCCACTCGCTACGATGAATCCGGCGCACCACAATCTTAAGTTCATTTTCATGACACATACCATATCGTCACCATGCGGATTTGAATACACCCGGTTTCTGTTAATCCCCACCGTCCCTCGTAAAACCCCAAAGTATCTCAATCACACTTTAACTTCCGCGCCCCACAAACGGACGTCGATCTACTCGCAGCTGTACCTTTCGAAAAGCTTTCCCCCGATAACCCTTGACCAATTCTGTCTGCATGCCGCTTCGTAATTTTTGATCCAACTCATACAACCAACTGCTGCTTTCCACCACCACCTTCAACACGCCACGATTCAGACTTTCCAGCTTCGTATGAACCGCCAACTCCCGCGGCACGATCTCCTCCCATACCTCCACCATCGCAGCTAATTGCTTATACGGCTTCTCCACATCTCGCTTAAAATCCGCCCGCATAAAATCCATCGAGAAATCGTAATCCTTACGGTTCCGATACCCGCGCAGCCTTGAGAGATATTGTTCTTTCGCCTTGTCGTCCATTGAATGCCTTAAACCCTGCCTGACGATTCAACCCGCCACCCCGCATCGCCATTATAATGCGTTCATGAACATCATCCTCTTCGGTTACCGCGGTTCGGGCAAATCTGCGATTGGCCAAGCCATCGCCAACAAGCTCTTACGCCCATTTGTCGATGTCGACGACGCCATTCGCGCCCGTTACGACCACCTCACCATCGCAGAAATCTGGAAGCAATTTGGTGAGCCGCACTTCCGACAAACCGAACACGAGGTAACTCTTGATCTGCTCCAACAAGATGGCAACGTGATTGCATTAGCGGGGGGGACACTCACCCATCCCGGCACGCTATCTGCCATCCAATCGCAATCAAACGCCAAACGGTTCTTCCTCACCGCATCCCCCGAGGTGCTGCATGCGCGGATTCATGGCGACGTAGCCTCGCAAACCGAGCGACCAGCCCTCACTCAACAAGGCGGTAACCTTGAAGAAATCCAAGCGGTTCTTGCTGAGCGTTTGCCCGCTTATACTGCCGCAGCCGATCACATCGTTGATGTTTCTCGCAACACAATCGACCAGCTGGCTGACCAGGTCATCGGCCTGCTGAATGATTGATCCCTTCGCCACCCCACCGGGTTAGCATTTCTCATCCATCGTGCCAAAGATGCGATCACCCGCATCGCCGAGCCCAGGCAGGATGTACTTGTTTGCATCCAACTCACGATCAACGGCAGCGGTGTAGATCGGCACGTCCGGATGTGCAATATGAAACGCTTCAATACCCTCTGGTGCTGCGATCAAACAGATGAACCGCAGATTCTTGCAGCCATATTTTTTGAGCATATCGACCCCCGCGATCGCACTGCCACCCGTAGCCAACATCGGATCAACCAAAAGCACCGGCTCCTCACCGATCTGCTTCGGCAAGCTCTTGTAATACTCTACCGGTACCATCTTCTCTTCATCACGGTACACCCCGATATGCCCAATATGTGCATCAGGATACAATGCGACGATCGCATCCGAAAAACCAATTCCCGCTCTCAAAATCGGCACGATACAAACCGTATTTTTCAGCCGCTTGCCCACCCATTTTTCCATTGGCGTTTGGATTTCCACTTCTTCTTGCTTCAGATTCCGCGTTGCTTCATAAGCGAGCAATTTCCCCACCAACCCCACTAGTTCTCTGAACCTCGCACATGATGTATTCACATCACGAATTCGCGTGAGATAATGATCAATCAAAGGGTGGTTGATCACGTGCAGCATCGTTCCGTGTGACATCTATCGCTCCAAAATGTTTATTGAATTACAGCAAAGGCCACACCATCATACTCACCCGCCACTGGTCGCAACAATGCACAAAAAAACTGCTACTCAGTGTGCTGAGTAGCAGCGTCGATTTCTGCAAAAGAGCAAGCCAAATGAATCATTCATAATGTATGACAGGTTGCACAATCGTGCGATGTATCTCACTTGCTGCCTTGCAGACACGTCCTTAGTCTGGGCTCAATCGTAACTACGAAATGCGTCCGTCCTAAGGTTAAAACATTTTCACTGGCCGGTGCACCTCCTTCCGTGCTTATTGTTCACCGTCTGTCTAATGCCCATTTTCTGTCATGTGGTGCACAGCGTCAAGACAAATTTTCCCGCGCGTGTGAATCCTTCACGCACAGAGGCTCTATGCGCATGGAAACGACGTTCTTTACTAAGTTATCACCCCATCAGCAAAATCTGATTATTCACCAAAATAGGTCGCACTGGAAGTACAGGTTTCCCGAACGACAACGCTCTTGAGTAACGGAAGTTCGCCCTTGAGTTTGTCATAAATCCACTTCGCAAGCATCTCCGCTGTCGGATTCTCCAGCCCCTCGATATCGTTCAAACAGTAATGATCAAGCTGCTCCACAACCGGCTGGGTGACCTTCTTAATCTCACCGAAATCCATCAGATAACCCATCTCTTCGTCGATTTCACCTTCCACAATAATGTCGGCCTTGAACGAATGGCCGTGTAGGCGGCGGCATTTATGGCCTTCCGGAAACTTAGGTAGCCAATGAGCCGCTTCAAAATCAATCGTCTTAGTCAGTGCAATCTTCATCGTCATTCATCCATTCAAAACAAATCACATCATCCCCACATACGGAGCAGCCCACGACATAAAGCAGAGGCGTGCTGCTGGAAAAGAACCATTGTAACAAGATCTCCCACGGAACCCGATCACAGGAGTCGTCTTTGTATTCACCGCAAACAACATTGACCAGTACCGCTACACCCCACGCAACATCGGGTCCCAGATCACCTTATGCATTTGCACCTGCATACGCACATTCAATCCATCTTCCAATACCCATTCAGTCAGCACCTTGGGGTCCAAGCCCGCCACACCTTTAATCTCATTTGTCCCCGCCATCTCACCGGCGGCGCTGATCAGCACAGCCTTCACTTTCTGATCAAGCTGATGTTCTGCTATTACGTCTCGCGCCCATTCATAATCCGCCCGATCACACAACACAAATTTCACTTCATCCTGTTGACTAAGTTTTGCAATATTGGCCCAATCATTACGATCAACCTCTCCGCTACCCGGTGACTTCAAATCCATGATCCGGATCACGCGTGAATCACACACGCTAATATCACACGCCCCTGACGTCTCCACCATCACCGTTTTACCCTGATCACAAAGCACTTTCATGAGCGTAGCTGCACTTTTTTGCAGGAGTGGTTCGCCTCCCGTTACTTCAACCAGATCGCATCCGTTCCCAATGCGATCTACTTCTGCTGCAATCTCTTCGATCGTCATTGCTGTACCTTCTCGGAAGGCGTATTCGGTATCACAATAATGACATCGCAAATGACAACCGGTCAGTCGAACGAACACGCACCGCTCACCTGCCCATGTGCTTTCACCTTGCACTGAATAAAAAATCTCATTCACCCGGCAAGTTGTTTTCATCACATCATTCATCAATAACCCTCACCCATCGCAACAGTGGCGAATGAAATATCTTCTGCGGGCAAAATATCTAATAGTTCATTGATGCTTAATCCCAATGTTGGATGGACCAACTCACCTGCTAATTCTGACAGCGGTTGCAAAACAAACCACCGTTCATACATTCTTTCGTGCGGCACGATCAATCCACCTGCTGCATCATCTTCCCGCAATACTTCATTCCCGCTCAAAACAATATCTAAATCCAGCACCCGCGCCCCCCAACGAACACGATCCTCTTTCGCCTCGCGACCAGCCGCCAACTCAATCTCTTTGAGCGCCTCAAGCAAATTTCGCAACGGCCAATCCGTCACCACCTCCAACACACCATTTAAAAACATCCCCTGATCCGTTGGTACTCCCTCTCCTTTCAGCGGTTCGGTCTCATAAAATCGGCTTACTCGCATCACATTTACCCCTGCCAGCGCACCAATCGCCTCCCGCGCAAACGCCACATTTGCCCGGCGATCCCCCAGGTTCGTGCCAACAGCGATATAAACCGTTCTCATATGTACCGCATTGTTGCGGTTTCGCCCCTCTGAATCAAACGCCTGTTCCCGGAAGCTTACAATTAACAGAACTAGTGCCCCGAAACCCCACTTTCACCCCTCTCGCGTATCCTTTCTCCTCAACATGGTCGGAATAACCCGCCTGCAAGCGATGTTTTGTCACAGATGACGAATCGTCTATGATGTATGGCTCGCCCCAACCCGCCTGTAGAGGCCAAGCTTTGGGAGCGAATAGGCCGATAGAACGCCATGAGGAGCCACCGCCCGTGTCGCCTGCCACTGTGAATACCAGCCCAAACAACCTCCAGATCGACCTCGACAAGGTCAACGCAGATCTCGCCAATGCCTCGGCAAAGCAAGTTGTGGCATGGGCTGCCGAAACATTCTCATCCTCTCTTGTGATGACCTCATCCTTTGGTTCCCAGGCTGCTCTCATGCTCCATCTCGTCACCCGAGTAGTTCCAGACATCCCTGTCATCTTTATTGACACAGGCTACCACTTCCCCGAAACCTATCAGTTCGCTGACGATCTTGCCTCACGCCTCAAACTCAATCTCAAAACCTACCAGTCCCCGGTCTCTCCTGCCTACATGGAAGCGCGTCTTGGCAAACTCTGGGAGCAAGGCGAAACCGAAGAAGAGCAAATCAAAAATCTCAACGAATACGATCGTCTGCGCAAGGTCGAACCCATGCAGCGAGCACTAAAAGAACTGGCGGCCCAGTCCTGGCTTGCAGGTCTGCGCGGGCAGCAAACCGATCATCGCTCTGCACTACGCACCGTGGTGAAACAGGATAACCGCTTCAAGGTACACCCCATCCTCACGTGGACACAAAAAGACGTCTACGAATATCTGAAGAAGAACGATCTCCCCACGCACCCACTCTATGAGCAGGGCTATAAATCTATCGGCGACTGGCATTCAACCCGGCCGATCACCGCAGGCGAAGACGAACGAGCTGGCCGCTTTCATGGCCTCAAGCAAGAGTGTGGACTACACCTGCCTACTTCCGAAGAAGAAGGCGAATCACGCGATGCGTCCATGCTCTAATACATGGTTAGATGATTCATTGCCAATCAACATAAAAATCGCCACCCGATTAGGTGGCGATTTATTATTTTCAGTCAAGCAGGGCAGGTAAGAGGAAAAGTTACGGCAAAATCTGCACCGTACTCCGTCCTTCTGTGAGCATGTCGTACACCATCTTCACATCTTTATCCAACATACGCACGCAACCCATCGATGCCATGGTCCCCACACTATCTGGTTCGTTCGTGCCGTGAATCCCATAGCCAGACGCATCTTTGTTTGTTGCATCCAAACCCTTCAGCGCGATCCAATACTCGCCGATCGGATTATTCGGATCGTTGCGGCTGTAGGTCTGATTCGTTCGTGGATTCGTCCAACCCGGATTCGAGACCTTCCGGCCCGGCTCCACCACCCAATTTCCTATGGGTGTTGAATCGCCTTCACCCAATCCCACCAAAAAGCTTGTCACATAGATCGGTTCACCATCTACATCTTCCAAATAAATATCCATCCGGTATTGATGCTTGATCACACGTGCATGAAACGGGCCTTTCACCAATTTCAGCGGCCGTCCCGCTTGCATGCGGTTCGCCTTTACACCATTGATCCGCTCTAAAAATTGATACGGAACGTACACTCGATTCGCGATCGGTCCCATATACTCGCCACTTTGCACCGTGTGGTATTCTGTCAATGGATCGCCTGGCACGACATTCTTCCCAAACACCAACACTTCGTTCACACTCATGAGTACCTGTAAAATCGCATCTAAATCAGATGGCGCCATATCTAACTCATGATTAAACAGCAATCGGCTCAGTACCTTGCGGCCCTCAACCGGTCGATCATTCGCAATGAGTTCCATTCCCTCATCAAACGCTGGAAATGATTTTCCAGCCCCACGATCAACCGCACGCGGCAATTCACGTGGGGCGGTATCAACCGGCTGCTGTGGCTCACGATTCACACCCATCTCCACCGTCCGCGCCGTGCCACCACGCATATCAATCTGACGTGCAACACGATCACTACCTGCCACCGGACCCAATTGTTTTGGCACACGATACTCTGGCTGCAAGCCACCAGTAGGTTGCACACGGCCATTCCCGCGAGCCTCTACGTATCCTGCCATGCGATCCCGCGGTGGCAACTGCATGCCATTATCTACCGGCAGTGTTTCTTGTGATTCATCAACAACTGCCCCAGTTCCATCAGCTACTGCTTCATCAGGACCAGCATCATCACCCGAACTTACCAGATAGATACCCACCAGCACTAAGCCGCCCACCAATACAACCCAAGGCCAACGGCGCGTTCTGCGCCGCCTTGAAACCATGTACTTTCGACTCATTCCATCACGTGGCGATTGAGATCCCAAAACCATCCGATGTCTCCTTGGCCACGCAGGCCTCCAATGCCCGCGCTCGCTCATCCAGCTTTATCATGATTCGCCCCACACTCACGCATCATAACGCACCCCATATCCCTAGCGATACACACTATAACATTCTTCGGCCTTTCCCCATGCCGCCCGCCAGTATTCTCGGACCTTATCGCAAGACATTCCCATTTTCAGCCAAGATCCTGCTCACACTCAGTCAGCCTCGCTATGCTTCAACTCAGCCACCCATTTCAAAAATTCGCCAATCCGCACTTCAAATCCCCGCTCCACCGGCTCGTAATACGTCACATCCACCCCCAAGTACTCCTGATCCACCACACCACTCTCCGAATCATGAGCATACTGATACCCCGTGTGCCCCAGCTTCTTAGCCCCAGCATAATGCCCATCCCGCAAATGCTTCGGCACAGGAACAGTCCTCCCCTTCTTCACATCACTCATTGCGGTCCAAATAGCCATTGCACTCGCATTGCTCTTCGGTGCGCACGCCAAATAAATCGCCGCCTGCGCCAGCGTCAACTGACATTCCGGCATCCCAATCCGGTGTGTAATCTCGTATGCTGCTGCAGCTACCTGTATCCCGCGCGGATCAGCATTCCCAATATCCTCGCTAGCTAAAATCGCAACCCGCCGTGCAATAAACATCGGATCCTCACCCGCCACCAGCATTTTAGCTAACCAGTAAACCGCCGCATCCGGGTCACTCCCCCGCACCGACTTGATAAACGCGCTGATCGCATCGTAATGTCCATCTCCCTTAGCATCGTAATGCACCGCTTTTTGCTGGATCGAATCTTGTGCTATCTCAAGATCAATTACGATTTTCTCCGCCACATTCGCTTTGCTCGATAATACCGCAATTTCCAGTGCCGACAGTGCCCGCCGTGCATCACCATCACACATCACCGCCCAATGATCCATCGCCTCATCAGTGATCTCGATGATCATCTCCCCATAGCCGCGATCTTCATCCTCAATTGCCCGTCGGATTAGCGCTTTAACCTCATCTTCATCCAGACTTTCAAACTGAAAAATCTGTGACCGTGAAACCAAGGCCGAATTAACGCTGAAAAACGGATTCTCCGTCGTCGCCCCGATCAGCGTGATAACTCCTCGTTCCACATCGCCAAGTAAAACATCCTGTTGAGATTTGTTGAACCGATGGATCTCATCAAGAAAAAAGATTGTCCGCACACCATCATTCTCAAGTGCTTTCTTTGCTCGATCTAAAACCTCACGTACATCTTTCACGCCCACTGCCGCCGCGTTCGCTCGCTCAAATCGCCGCTTGGTATGCTGTGCAATCAGCTCCGCCAGCGTCGTCTTCCCTGTGCCCGGCGGCCCGTAAAAAATCACACTCGTAATCTGATCTGCTTCCAGCATCCGTCGCAACAGCTTCCCCTCACCTAGAAAATGCTTCTGCCCCGCAAACTCTTCAAGCACCTTCGGGCGCATCTTCACCGCCAACGGCTCCGCCGCCTTACGATTCTTCCGCTTCTTCTCGTCCCAAAGTCCGCTCATTCCTCGATCATAGCATATTCGTTTTTTGTTTGGTATCGATGGTATGAATTGACCACTGGCGGCACTTTGGATTGCCTAGCAGTACATTTCTAAAGCTCAACTCTCCCCACAGCACATGATCATTAAGATCATATACTTCAAATAGAACCTCTTTCGAAGGTTTTCATATTAATAAATGGCGATATAGGCACATAGATAGATATTATTTTATGATCATAATGATCATTGCCCTTGGCGCAGCCAAATTCATGGTGTACAATCACACCATGAGTCAATCTACACTCAAACAGCAAGAACCTGAGCGCGAGAGTATCCACAAGCTTGCCGCGGAAATAGAACACGACATGTTGCTTCGCGGCTTAGAGCCAGGTGACAAATATCTCACCGCCGCAGATGTTGGCCAAATGCTCTCCGTAAGCCGCATTACCGCAAATCGCGCGATGCAATGGCTTGCACAAAAGGACATCTTGGTTAGAGCACGCAGCCGAGGCACCTTCGTGGGACCAAAATTCAACTCCCCCCTTCAACGCACGCGACCAGACATTGATTCACTGCATGTGCTACTGCCCATGGATTACTCACGCTCAGTGATGCAGATTGATTCGTTTGCCGCGGCGCTCAGCAGTTCACTGCCCGGCGCCAATTTACACCTACATTATTTAGCTGAATACGATCCACTCAAAACAGTACGTGGTGTTGTTGAGCAGATTAAGAATGAGGATGGCATCAACTGCATGATACTGATCCGAAGTGACGAACGAGTGCAGCAATATGTTTCAGAAAGTGGTGTTCCTGCAGTCGTCTTTGGGTCGCTATATCCAGGAGTGCAAAGATTAAGTTCGCTTGATTCAGACATGGGCGGAGCAGGTAAAATAGCGACAGAACACGCAATGGAAATAGGCTGTCAAAAATTCATGGTTATTTTCCGCCACGAGTGGCTTTGGGGTGACAATCTTTTGCTTAACAACATTATGAATACATTAGGCCACGCTGGGCGAAACATCGATGATCTGATTGTCAGGAGCCTCGGCCCATCGCAAGAGATCATAGAAGGTGAATGCCGGAGATTACTCCAAAATATTGATTCGCCCACAGCCATGATTTGTGTCGGTGAAAATTTTGCTCGTATTGCACACCGCGTTCTCCAAGACATGCAGCCTAAACATCATGTTGAGATCATTGTCGCCACACGTGTTCAATCTGGCGACACAACAACATACACACGTGTCGTTGCGAACGAAGACGGAGCAGGGCAGGTCAAATTATTGTGCGGCCTACTAGAATCGTACATTCAAAATAAAGAGACAAAGGAAATTACAATCCCTGTTAGCATCAAACGGGTTGGAGAGCCCGACTGGTCAGCCTGACCCGCACACTTAATCTCATCAATGAATCATTTTGGAGGCGAGATGTCACGTGATATCTCACAAGTTATCTATTGTCATTTCAGTTCGAAGGAGTAAGTCATGATTATTCGAAACATAGTGGGAGGCAGCCTTGCAGCACTTTGCCTTCTCGCTGGACACGCTAATGCAGCCATTCTTGCAAACTACGACGCAGGAACAACACCTGCAACTGCAACATCACCCGATTCACAGGGCTGGATTTCTGCTGGCATCAGCACGCCTAACGATGCGACAGGGACCGCAGTCAATGACGATCTGGGTACTGGCCTAAACGCATGGAAAATCAAGGACGGCAGCAATTCAGATCGCCCTCGGTATACAGTAAATCTCTCAGGATCAAGCATCGCTGATATGGGTGCGAACGGCTGGGAGCTGACTGCAAAAGGCCGCGCGATTGGTTCGACAATCAATATCGTTTGGGGTGTTAGTGACGATAGCGCTTTTGGCGGTACAGGTGTCGCGCGTCGCTGGGGTATGGGAATGCGAATTGACGGCAATGGTGATTTGTTCGTTCAGTGGTTTGGCGGAGCGGCCCAAAAAATCACCACCGATGGCTCAGGCGCATCTGCCTATCACGATTTAAAACTTGTTGGTACCGCAGGCTCAACCAGTGCAGAACTTTTTATTGATAACGTGTCTGTAGGAAGCAACAACGGCCAAGCCCACAGCGGAACGCAAAATAAGATTGAAGTCGGATCAACCTCAACTTCAGGCATAGGGAATGAGGTTAATTGGCATAGTATCCGGCTTCAATCTATTCCTGTCCCAGAACCTGCAAGCCTGAGTTTGATTGGACTAGGAACAGGCCTTCTGCTTCTAAGAAGAAAATAAGCTGATATTACTGCGCATGAAAACTCTAATCCTATCATTGAACCTGTTTTGCTGCGGATCACATACATAGCAACCGCATCCAAGAAGGAGCATTACCGTGAAGTTACACCTAAAAGCATTCACGCTTATCGAATTGCTAGTTGTTATATCTATTATAGCATTACTTATTTCAATCTTGCTACCTGCGCTGCAAAAATCGCGTGAAGCAGCAAGGCAGGTCCAATGTGGTATCAATCAACGCCAAATTGCAACCGCCGCGATAAGTTATGCGGTGGACAATAAGGGCAATCTGCCTCCCTCAGTGGTCAATCTTTCTCCAACAATCTGGAGTTGGCCCAATCAGCTCAACTATCATGCTGACGCACCCGAACCAACATTAAATGGTGGATCGGTTGGAAAGTTACTAAAGACATATCTCGACAATGCTGCAAATGAGTTTATATGCCCCCACGCTCCGCAGGATATCATCAATTACAACGAAGCCTACCTCGCCGGAAACACGCGATTCTTAAATTGTTCCTATTTTTTGCTGTGGAATTATAATGGTTTCGAGAAAGTCTCTGATGGCGAGCCCTTTATTGGGCCTAGCCGCCTGATGCAGGCAAGTGATGAATCAACATTACTTACAAGCGATGTTTTCGCATTGCATTCCGCAGGAAGTGGTTGGCGAACCTCACACCCCAACACCGCCATAGGCAATTCCGCCCCCTTCTCTAACTACCCAATCTGGGTATGGAATGGTGGTCCAACTCAAAGATTTAACGGCACTGCCATTAATTCAGCATATGTCGATGGTCATGTCAGCAGTACAAAATCAGAATTCCTAGTCGAAATGTCACATGTTGGTGGCCTATTCGCGCACCGCTTCTATCTACCCGAAACCTGGAATTAAGTTCACTTGTCCTATATATCTAACCCATAAATTAATCTCTCGCAATCAGTCCTAGACCCATCAAAGGAACCGTGATGTTGAATTTGTTTAGAATTACATTCATTTGCTTTTCGATTGCATTTTTCTCGCAAGCAACTTTAGCAAACAATAAAACTGAAGCCAGGTCATCCTCATATATCGTACAAAATGGGCAAATTAAAAATGTTGCGTATCAAGGCAATATTTGGATCAAGCACGCAGATTATCTGCAAGGAGAAGGAAAGAGAAATCCACTACTTTCCTCCATCGGAATTGGCCCAGGAGACTTCATTGTTACCGCAAAATTACGAATACTTGATCAGAAAAAATCAGGTACTTCCTTCATGTTGGACGGGAATCATTTTGGCTTTGAAGGAAGTCAAGAGGAGGTTTTCGTCAATGGAAAGAAATTCGGCGGTTTAAAGAAAATTGTTAAAAGTAAAGATGTTTTCCCGCGCGGCACATGGTTTGATTTTAGAATTACACGCAAGAATGCAAACATAAACTACTACATCAATGATCAGCCTATCTACAATTTTCATTACGGAAACACTTCGATTCAGAAAATTGGGTTCTACCCTTTAAGAGGAACCATACAACTCAAAGATTATAAAATCGAAGGCAACTTAATAACATCGAATATTAGTAAAACAAGCCTGACCTTTACACCTGTATTCAGCAGCGGACTTGACCAAGACGGGTACTCGACATTTCGAATACCCTCCCTAGTAACAACAAAATCGGGTACGTTGCTAGCATTTGCTGAAGGACGTGCAACCCGTGATGATCATTCGCAAAACGATATAGTGATCAAGCGAAGTACCGACAATGGTGCCACTTGGAGCAAAACACAAACACTTATCGAGGATGGAAAGCATTGCATCTCAAACCCTACAGCAGTAGTTTTAAATGACAGCCGCATCCTATTGATGTATACACGTTACCAATATGGCTATGCGGAACGAAACGCAGTTGAGGGATACGATGCAGAGGGAGTTGTGCGTGCTTTTATCATTTTCAGTAGTGATGATGGAACGACATGGTCCACGCCAAAAGAAATCACACGATCGGTTAAAAGGCCAACAATTGCCACGAGTATCGCACCGGGTCCTGGACGTGGCATTCAGCTTCGCCGCGGGAAATACAAAAATCGAATTCTCATTCCTTTCAACCAAGGTCCATTCGGGGACTGGAAAGTATATGCCGCATACAGTGACGACGGTGGTACAAATTGGCAATATGGCAATCTCGCAAGAACATCAAATGATACTAATGCCAATGAAGTTCAATTTGTAGAATTAACCGATGGATCAATCATGCTGAATTCACGCATGATGTCTAAAGATGGCTCGAAATTCCGTGGTATTGCCAGGAGTATTGATGGTGGGCAAACTTGGTCAAACATCACATACGACAAAACGCTAATCGAGCCAAGATGTCAGGGAAGTATTTTACGTATCTCAGATCCGCTGGATCGTCAAATAAGTCGTATTGTATTCTCTAACCCAGCATCGAAAACAAAACGAATCAATGGGACAGTCCGCCTTAGCTACGACGATGGAAGGACATGGCCTGCTGTCAAGCAATTGTGGTCCGGAACATTTGCATACTCATGTCTAACAAAACTTAAAGACGATAGCATCGGATGCTTCTTTGAAACATGGGTAACCGATACAAAACGCCCCAAACACGATCAGATTGTTTATCAATTAATGTATGCACGGTTTCCGCTTGGATGGATCTCACAGCAACAAGCAGGAATACCCACATCATCACAACTTAAGCACATTGACATATCTAGTGATAAAACAAATCAAGTAATTATTGACAAAGAAGATGGCCAGTATTTAGGTCACCCAACAACAGTTCTTCTTGAGAACAACAAAACGATGCTCACGGTCTATCCCAAGGGGCATGGTCGCGGCCAAATTGTATTGAAACGCAGTCATGATGGCGGCCAAACGTGGTCAAAATCACTGCCAGTTCCTAAAAGTTGGTCTACGGGCAAGGAATGCCCATCAATCCACCGTGTCATTGATCGAGATGGCAAACGGCGCTTGATTTTATTCTCAGGATTATACCCCATTCGCATGTCCACTTCTGAAGATGATGGCCAAACATGGACTGAGCTTTCACCAATCGGTGAGTATGGCGGGATCGTTGCTATGAGTAGTGTCGCAAAAATTTCCCCCGGCAAATACATGGCTTTCTTCCATGATGACGGTATGTTTTTGAATAATGATCGTATCCGATCTGATTACATGGTTTACTCCATTACCTCAGAGGATGGCGGTCTTACATGGTCTAACCCGAACGCAATCGCAAGCCTGCCAAATGCCGAGTTGTGCGAACCCGGTGTACTCAGATCTCCAGAGAGTGAAGAGCTAATGATCCTATTGCGCGAGAATAGCCGCAACTTTCATTCCTTCATGATACGTAGCTCTGACAACGGAGAATCATGGAGTGAACCTACCGAACTTCCTGCAAGCTTAACAGGCGACAAGCATGTTGCACGATATACACCTGATGGCCGCTTAGTTGTTGTTTTTAGGGATATGGCACTAGGCAGTAAAACATGGGGTGATTTCGTCGCATGGGTTGGAACATATCACGATATTGTCAATGGCCGTGATGGGCAATACCGCATCCGGTTACTGGATAACAAAAGCAATCCTTATGACACGGGCTATGCCGGGCTAGAAGTACTTACAGATGGAACACTGGTAGCAACAACATACTGTGTTTTGAAAAAGGGGGACAAGCCACTCATCGTAAGCAAACGGTTTAATTTGAAAGATTTGGATAAAACGTATACAGAAAGTAGTTTCTAATGAATCATAAAATATACGGGCTGGTTGCAGCCGTGCATACGCCAATGCATGAAGATGGCCAGATCAATTTTGATGTTATCGAAAAACAGGCCGAATTGCTTATAGAACAAAATGTTTCAGGGGCTTTTGTATGCGGCAGTACTGGAGAAGCTAGTTCGCTGACAATCGGAGAACGTAAAGCGATCTTGCAGCGATGGTGCGATGTTTCAAACCATCAATTATCGATCATTGCGCATGTGGGCCAAACGAATGTTAATGACGTGTGGGAATTGGCACGACATGCTTCTGGTTTAAATGTGGATGCCATCTCAACCACAGGCCCTGTTGTTCATCAGCCACAGACAACAGATGAACTTATTCGATACTGCAATATCGTAGCAAAAGCGGCGCATGATAAACCTTTGTACTATTACCATTCACCGAACGTCATCAGTTCTAACGTCTCATTAATTGACTTTCTGATCCAAGCCAAGAACAAAATACCAAATCTTGCTGGTGTAAAATTTAATGATCAAGATTTTTGTTTATATCAACGGTGTGCCTCTTTATTCAATGGTTACTTTGATATCCCGTTTGCAACCGATGAGCTGCTGCTTAGCGCTCTAAGCTATGGAGCGTCTGGTGCAGTCGGAAGTTTGTATAACTACGTTGCAGAAATTTTCCATCGATTGCATTCCGCATATAAGTTGAATGACATGCATAATGCAAGATTAATCTCATTACGAATACTTGATATCGTCGACATACTGAAACGCTTTGGAGTTCTTGCAAGTGGAAAGAAAATGATGCTCCTGCATGATATTGATTGTGGTCCGCCACGTATGCCTGTTAGCCCTGTCCCAGAGAACGTAATTGAATCGTTACTCGAGGATATTACCTCAATTATTGAAGATACATGCTCACTGCCAGTAACTGATGATGCCACGTTTCTATGCAATACATACGGCAAGGAAAAATAATGCTTTTCAATCATGATGAACACACTGAGTTACTTGCGTGCTATCGTGATGGCTTACTTGAGAATGTGCTTCCATTTTGGCTGAGTCATGCCATTGATAAAGAATATGGTGGATTCTTGCATTCTCTGAACCAGAACGGGGATGTGATTGATACTGATAAATCGCTTTGGATTCAATGCCGATTTACGTGGTTGCTATCCACACTCTACAATAAGACGGACAGAAATAATGACTGGTTGAGTGCAGCCACGAATGGCATCGAATTTATTGAAAAATATGGGTTTGATGAAGATGGACGTGTATTTTTCTGGGTAACAAGAGATGGGAAACCGCTACGTAAACGACGTTACGTATATGCTGAGGCGTTTGCAGCCATGGCATACTCAGCTTATGCCAAAGCATCCGGCCAACAGTATTATGCTGATAAAGCAAAACAAATATATGAGTGTTATATACATTACATTTCTACGCCTAATCTGCTTGAATCAAAAATTAATACCAATGTTCGTCCCATGCGAAGCCTTAGCGAAATGATGATGGGCATTGTCCTTGGCCAAACAATCCGAGAAAACCTTGATTATCCTGATTCTACGAAATGGATTGATCATTGCATTGATCAATTGGATTCTTTATTCGTTAATGATCAAGAGCAAGCCGTCATGGAATGTGTTTCTGATGATGGAGAAATCCTTGATCACTTCGATGGCAGACTATTAAATCCTGGACATGCAATCGAAACTTCCTGGTTTATCCTAAACGAATCTCGTTATCGCAATAACGATGCCGACCTAATTAATCTCGGAACAAGAATGATTGACTATATGTGGCCACGTGGCTGGGATAACGAACATGGTGGCATAGTTCAGTTCTGTGATGTTTACAATCATCCCGTCCAAGAGTATTGGCATGATATGAAATTTTGGTGGCCACAAACCGACAGTATTGCTGCACTTCTCACCGCGTACATTCTTACAGGGAACGATAAATATAAAAAATGGCACCGAATGACGCATGATTGGGCACACGAGCACTTCCAAGATCATGAGCACGGCGAGTGGTTTGGGTACTTGCATCGAGATGGGAGCATCTCATCAACACTTAAAGGAAACATGTGGAAGGGGCCTTTTCACTTACCCCGCATGCAAATGTACTGCTGGCAGATGATGGAAGAACTTTCGAAAGAACCTGTAACCATATAGGAATATACCACCGCGATGATAACAAACAAGCAATCAATTGTTACGCTCATGGCACATCCGGATGATGCTGAAATTCATTGCGGAGGAACACTTGCTAAATTTTCACAACTAGGTTGGGATGTGCACATTGTATCTTTGACTGGAGGGCAGTGTGGAACGATAAAACATACGCCAGATGAAATCATGCGGATACGTATCAAAGAAGGTACGAATTCTGCGAAATCAATTAATGCAACCTTCCACTGCTTAGAACAACAAGACGGGTTCCTTCTCTATAACAAGGAAATATTACAACTCTGCATTAATCTGTTTCGTGAACTGAATCCAGCAGTCGTTATTACCCATTACCCATTCGATTACCACACCGATCATATTACTGCGAGCAAGCTTGCACGAACCGCAAGTTTTCTTTCTCCAGCACCAAATAGCTCCTCCATTCCCATCAAGCCCGGCATGAAAATACCATACCTTTACTACGCTGATGCAAATGAAGGAAAAGATATACTTGGCAATCGAGTTCAACCCTCAAACTATGTTGATGTATCCACTGAAGTTAACACGGTCAAACAGATGCTTAATCACCATGCCAGCCAATATGAATGGCTAGCTGAACATCATCAAGTCAATTCTTTTGATGAAGCCGCGGTCAATCACATGAAATCAAGAGGTGGAGAAATTGGTGTGGAGGCCGCGGAATGTTTTGTGCAACATCGCGGACATGCATTTCCAACTGCGGATCTATTTACTGAAATTTTTAGTTAGGCATCGCAGGGCTGAAAAGGATCTCTCTTGAAAAAAACGATCTCTATTTCGTTTCTAATATTATTCTTACTCACGGTTTTCAGTACTCAGATATTTGCTGAAACAGCAACAAATGTACGTCAATTGACTGAGTGGGATCGCCTCCCTGATTTGCCAAGCACAACAGGGCTTGCAGGCTCATTTGTAGGCGTTCATCAAGACGCACTGATTATTGCTGGCGGAGCAAACTTTCCCACACAACAAGATCAAACTGTATGGGAAACTGAGAAAACTTGGCATAGCGATATCTATGTATTGACACGGGATAAGGAGAATAAATATCACTGGATTGAGGGATTCCAACTTGATCGTCCAGTAGCATACGGCGCTTGCGTAAGTACACCGAAGGGGTTGTTCTGCATTGGAGGTAACAATCAAGATGAAGTTTATTCAGAATGCTTTCTATTACAGTGGGATCCACAGACTCAACAAATCACGAGAATACCCTTGCCTTCCTTGCCAGTCCCAAATGTTTACGGCAGTGCAACGTTTATAGATGACATTATTTATCTTGCAGGCGGCCAAACCAAACAAACGCTAGATACATCAACATCTCATTTTTGGTCATTTGATCTTGATTCAATCAACAATCCAAATAAAGAAAGTATATGGAAGCAGCTGCCTAGTATTCCTGGACCTACAAGATCTTTTAACCTGACAACCACACAACATAATGGCTTTAATCAATGTGTGTATGTCATGAGTGGTCGGCGACAAAAAGAAGGTACTCAGGGCATTGATGGTATTGAGCTACTCACTGATGTTTATGAATTTGATCTGCAGCGTTATGCAGCAGCATTAAAAAATAATGATCAACACGGACTCAATAAATCATGGAAGCGACGCAAAGATTTGCCTACATGTACGATGGCTGGAACAGCATTAGGCATCGGCCAATCACATATTCTCGTGCTTAGCGGTGCAGATGGATCTCTTCTCAGGGATGCCAGTCAGCTGAAGGATAAACACCCAGGTTTTCCTAAGAAAATGTGGCTATACCATGCCATTACAGATACATGGATAGATGCTGGCAATTCACCACAAAACCAAGTTACGACTCCTGCGGTCAAATGGAACGATGACATTATACTTGCCAGCGGCGAGATTCGGCCTCGCGTACGCACTGCAGCAATATGGCGAATCAATCTCTTAGACAACCAACACTCTTTCGGCATCATTAATTTCAGTGTGCTGATTATCTATTTACTGGCCATGGTGGGGGTTGGCATATACTTTGCAAAGAAGAACAAAAATACAGATGACTATTTTCGAGGTGGGCAGCAAATACCATGGTGGGCTGCGGGCTGTTCAATCTTTGCCACCATGCTCAGTTCAATCACATTCATGGCCATACCTTCAAAAGCTTATGCCCAAGATTTAGTGTACCTTCTTGGGGCTGTCACAATTTTGGCGATGGCGCCGATCGCAAGCCATGTTGCATTACCATTTTTCCGTAGAATTGATGCAACCAGCGCTTACGAATACTTGTCCAAACGATTCAACTACCCTGTTCGACTCATTGCAAGCGGTCTTTTCACACTCTTCCACATCTCTCGTATGGGGATTGTAATGTCACTGGCAGGCCTCGCGTTATCGTCTGTTACACCATTATCAGCGACACATGCAGTGTTGATCATGGGTTTACTCTGCATGATATACTGCACGCTTGGTGGGATTGAAGCCGTTATTTGGACAGATACGATCCAAACATTTGTGTTGCTAAGTGGGGCGATCCTTTGTCTCGTTCTGATTCTATTACAGGTGGATGACGGTATTGCCGGCATATTCACTACTGCATCAAACAACAATAAACTCCATATGATTAATTGGGATTTTTCATTGGATAGCTATACGACCGTTGCGCTGTGGGTTGTATTGTTTGGTAATCTAGGTGGGAACTTCTCCAGCTATGTTTCAGATCAAGCTGTAGTACAACGCTACATGACCACACCGAATAAGAAAATGGCAGTTAAAGCCATTTGGATGAACGCGATCATCGCCATACCTGCATCGCTTCTTTTTTATGTTATTGGGACATGCCTTTATGTTTTCTATAAGCAAAACCCAACCAAACTCGATCCGACGATCAATACCGATCAAGTCTTCCCGCTATTCATTTCGACAGAGGTATTTGTTGGTGTTGCAGGACTGGTTGTTGCAGGCGT
Source organism: Poriferisphaera sp. WC338 (assembly GCF_050931845.1). Taxonomy (GTDB): domain Bacteria; phylum Planctomycetota; class Phycisphaerae; order Phycisphaerales; family Phycisphaeraceae; genus Poriferisphaera. The sequence continues at coordinate 1,790,458 of NZ_CP194516.1, read as the reverse complement.
ATTTGCCGCTGCCCAATCAACGGTTTCGACTAGCATGAATTCTGCTGCAACAACGATTGTGACTGACTTTATCAAGCCATTCAATATTTTTAGAAACGATAAATCTTATCTACGTACTGCATATTTCCTGACATTTATGCTTGGCGCTTCAGGAACCTTGATTGGCCTGATTTTTGTCGACCCACAATTTAAATCTTTATTCGATGAGTATCTTCGTGTCATTGGCATGTTCATGGGCATACTTGGCGGGCTGTTTGCATTAGGAATGTTCACAAAACGTGCGAACGGGTGGGGAGCGATCATCGGATTATTATGTGGTGGAATCGTGATGCTGCTGTTGCCGATATTCACAAATACACATCCATTGGCATACGCAACGATTGGTATTGCAGTGTGCTTCAGCATCGGATATTTAATCAGCATCATTCTCCCCGCTTCCAGGAAGGATCTCCACGGATTGACGGTGTTCTCATCGATGCAAGCGGAATCTCGCACACCAGTGCCTGATCTCTTGGAAGTTTCAAAATAACATGCTCTAGCTTCACCAATGGTGAACAGTAATTTCCCGAGTGTTCGGTCATTAATTGGCACTTCGACAGCATGTCTCTAAAATGTAGGCATGCCTGACTTTCCATCACTGCTCAATATCAGCAACAAGCATGCTCTAATCATCGGAGGCGGGCCTGTTGCACTGCGCCGTGCCAAAGCGCTCCTTGAATCTGCCGCTCATGTCACACTGGTCGCACCTAATATCGAGCCCGAACTCGCAGATCTCCCCATTACCACACACCAACGCCCCTTTGAAGAATCGGATCTAGACCTACATTCCTTCGTTTTGGTCATTATTGCCACGGACTCATGCGACACAAATAATGCCGCACAAGCCGCCGCGAATAAGCGTAATATTCTCGTGAATCGCGTCGATGCCCCAGAGCAATCCGATTTCACTGTTCCCGCCCATAAACACCTCGGGCACCTCTCCATTTCAGTCCATACCTCCGGCGTCTCTGCCTACGCCTCCAGAACCATCCGCGACCAAATCCTCGAAACACTGGATATGGACTGGATCACGATCCTCGAAATAGCGTCCCCCTACCGTAACATGATACAATCCTCTTTTAAGGACCCGCAGATGCGGCAGGACAAACTCAAACAGCTCACAAACTCTGATGCTGTCATGATCTACAAAACACAAGGACTCCAAGCTTTCGAAGACCACTGCCAATCATTGATCCCTAAAACTAATCATTAATCGCAACTACAGCCACCCCTTAGCATGCTCACGCTGTTCACAAGCATACTCTTGGTCATTCTCACGCTCTTCACGCTCACTGCGTGGATACTTGATCTGCGCACCTTCGGCCAGCCCAAACCTGACATAAACAAACCCGTCACGACATTGACCAAAACCAAACGTGTCTTCCTTATTCTGATCACAATCCTTGCTGCTGCTCTTTTTATCATTCAACTCGCCTTCGGCAATTCACCTGGACTATCCGCAACCCACCTACTTACCTCGCATGCCGATGGTCTCCTCCTTATCGCCGCCATTCTTGCTCCCATCATCCTCATCATTCAATACAATGCCCGCCTCCGTGGACTCACCACGTTTGCCCTCCCTATTCTGGCCTTCATTTTCGCATGGGCCATTTGCGCTACCACCTGGTCTTATCGCACATTTAATTTTGAAGATGTTCACTCGGTATGGCTCGCTATACATCTACTCTTTGTGTACCTCGGCACACTCTGCGCGTTCTTTGCGGCCATCACGGCGGGCATGTACCTATTCATCCAGTCTCGCCTCAAGCACAAGCACGCACTATCTTCACTCGGCCAACTCGCTTCACTCGAAGCACTTGAAAAAACCATTATCGTCTCTGCCACTGCGGGCTTTGCCCTTTTCACGATCGGGCTTGTCACCGGTCTGGTCATACTTACGACCGCTCCGCTCACCCTCACAACAACGTGGTGGCTCTATCCAAAAATCATATTGGCGGTCATCGCCTGGCTTGCCTACGCACTACTCATGAATCTCCGGTACGCCACAAGCTTCCGTGGTAAGCGCGCTGCATGGATCGCCATCCTCGGCCTTCTGCTCATCCTCTCAATCTATGGCATCGTCACTGCGCTGCCTGAACATAAAAAACAGCCTGCTGCCGAATCTCAGAGCATCACACAAACTCATCACGTCTCTAACCATCAGTTAGGGGGTTTGTGATGCGTATTCTTATGCTCGGCATCAATCACCGCACCGCGCCCATCGACATCCGTGAGCAACTCGCGGTTGCTTCAACATCCCTTGAAGCTGATCTCATCGCGCTCAAGACCGCTTTCCCAACCACCGAATTTGTCCTACTCTCAACATGTAACCGCACAGAGATTTATGCCGCCCGCCCCACGCATGATCCCCCCACCATCGAACAGCTACGTGATCATGTCGCTGCCCGTAAAAATATCCATACCGACAAACTCACCGCAGCTTCGATCCACCGTGAACAACAGCCTGCCATCACGCACCTCCTCCACGTTGCCGCCGGATTAGATTCCATGATCCTTGGCGAAACCGAAATCCTCGGCCAGATCAAACGTGCTTATGAATTTGCCACCGAACAACAGGCCGTTGGCCCTGTCCTTCACAAACTTTTTCAACAGGCCATCGCCGCCGCCAAACAAATCCGCACACGCACAGGCATCGATACCGGCCGTGTCTCTGTTGGCTCGATCGCTGCTGATCTCGCCCAGCAAATCTTCTCTGATTTCACGGACAAAACCATCCTCACCATCGGAGCAGGCGAGATTGCCAAAGTTACTCTTGCACACCTTAAATCGCTTTCCCCTAAAAAACTCTATATAGTCAACCGTTCTCAACAACGTGCCACTGAACTCGCAGAATCCTTGAGCATCCCAACCGGGCAGGGGACTGTTCAAAATTTTGATCAACTTCCTGAATTGCTTGTTACTGCCGATATCGTCATTTCGTCCACCGCTTCGCCTCACCCAATCCTGCGTGTAGATGATTTTAAAGCAATCAATAAACGTCGTCGCAATCGTCCATTGTTCATCATTGATCTCGCTGTCCCGCGCGACATTGATCCCGCGATTGCATCCCTCTCCAACATTTACCTGTACAACATCGATGACCTGCAAACCGTCATTACATCATCGCTCGATCAGCGTTCAGACAAACTCCAAACATGCCAAGCCTACCTTGCAGAAGTTGCTGCAACCTGCATGAATCAGATCAATAACCGTGACCTGGGGCGTCTGATCAAAAAGCTCCGCACCCGCCTTAACGATATTGGCGAACTTGAAAAAGAACGATCACTCACCAAGCTCAACAATCTCTATCCACACGCCGATCAATCACCCGCTGAAAAACTGCTTGAAGAACATACCCATCGTCTGATCAACAAGATTCTCCATCTCCCTCTTTCGCAACTCGACCACGGCAACCCAGACGCACCACTTGGCTTCTATGCCTCTGCGCTCCGCCGTCTTTTTGATCTCGATGATGCGGATCTATCCCCATCAGTCTCTCCTACGTCTTCTCCAAATAACGCAGACAATCAAGACGCAACCCCCTCACCACCACCGCAAACACCCCCAAAAACCAATCGCGCTTCCTGATCTCGCACACACAACCACGCCAAACGTACAAATACATACAGGATCTCAACCGCACGTAACCTTTCTCTTTCACATCACACCATATGCCCACCTTGACCAAATCATCTTCTCCTCCTCGCCCTAAAGCCAAGTCCGCCATGCCTTGGTTGCGCAATCCTCTTTTTCTCCTTATCGCCTTCCCAGCTTTAACCCTTTTTTTTCTAACGATTGCTCAACAACTTGGTCTCGACTTCCCTGCACCAGATAAAGTTTTTGCCAATCTCGCGATCATTGCCAAAGCAGCCCCGTATATCCTCCTTATCTACACAGCCGCGATCTCACTCGGCCACTTCACCAACAAATATCTTCTTAAGCTCACACTAATCACCTCATCTCTCACGCTACAAACGACTCTTGGCCTTGCCTTCCTTCTCTTCACCATTTACATCACTGCAACCCTTGGTATCCTTTCCTATCTTTCACTCCTGGTCCCTCTCGTTGGTTTGGCTGCACTCGCTATCATTCCACTAAAACCTCGCCTCAAACAGCATTTTTTTTCCCCACGAAAAAATCACAATTACACTGCATACTTCAGCCTTTTCTTTGCAGCGCCCATCGCACTAATGCTCATCGCAGCCGCCTGTCCGCCTGGTACCCTTTGGCAAGTTGAAGCCTTCGGCTACGACACACTCTCGTATCACCTACAACTACCTCGTGAATGGCTCGCCCTCGGACAAACCGCACCACTCGATCACAACGTCTACTCTTACCTCCCCTCACTTGCTGAAAACTTTTACTACGCAATCAGCCTCCTTGCTGGCAACACCCTTCAAGCCATCTACATCGCCCAACTCTTTCACGTCTCGCTCGCTATTCTTACCGCACTGCTTCTTGTCAAAACCGCTCAGTCCTTCACTAGTCGTAATATCGCTTTCATCGCTGGAGCAATATTCCTTGCCATCCCTTGGGTTATGATCACCGCCTCGCTCGCATACAATGAAATGTTCATGCTCGTTTTCGCTGCCGCTGCGATCACGCTCACGTTTCACATACCTTCAAACACGCGGCATGCAATCCTAACCACCGCAATCATCGGCTTCTTCCTCGGACTTAGTACCCTCTCAAAACTTACCTCAGGCTTCTTTTTCGCTGTTCCTATTGCTCTTATGATCCTCCTCCAGCTCGCACCTATCTCACGTTTGGATAAATCCCGCCATACCATCAAACGTACTTTATCTTTTTCGATCGCAGCCGCACTCTTTGGGCTCCTAACACTTTCTCCTTATCTCATCCGCAACACAATCTACGCCAACAATCCTGTTTTCCCTTTCGCCACTTCTATTCTCGGCGAAGCCCATTGGTTGCAATCCCCTCAAGAAAAACTGGCACAGCGATGGGATCAAGGCCACGGTATCTCCACTTCTTCCAGCCCGCGATTTGAAGCATTGAACCGTCAACTCTTCACGAACCGCGGCTTCGGTGCCTGGGGCGGAACCTCTACACCTGTTGAAAGCCAAAACATCGCTCGCTTCTCCGTTGAATACGGCCTACCTATCCTCCCAATCGCTTTTACCCTCGCTGCAATACTTGCACTGCTTGCCCCGCGTACCCGTCGTCTCACGATCGCTTGCCTCTTCCTTCTTGTCTGCCAGCTCACGTTCTGGCTTACGGCCACGCATCTTCAATCTCGATTCCTTCTCCCCATTCTCCTGCCCGTTTGCCTTATCATTGCAGCGGGTTTCCATCAGTTGCTCACACTTAATAACAGGCGATTCGCATTCCTCTTCGCACTAGCGGCACCGCTCCTCTTCACCATGCTTATCACCACTCAATTACTCACACTCTGGGCGCAAACACAAAAACAATTTATACCGGAGCAAAATCGCACGGTAAACTTACCACCCTATATGCTCGTTGACTCTTACCAAACCGACCAAACCAATCCATCGCACCCAATCAACAAACTCCCAGAAAATACACATGTCCTGCTTGTCGCTGACAACGCGTCCCTCCTCTACCTCAAACCTACCATTAGCTACAACACTGCTTTCGATCCCAATCTACTTGGGAATATCTATCTCGAAGATAATGGGAACGCCAAAGTAGTCACTGATAAACTCAAAGCAAATGGCATCACACATGTCTGGGTGCACTGGTTTGAAGCTGCCCGTCTCCGAAACACCTATGGATTTCATCCCGCGCTCAATGAACCCAATCTTCGAAATCTTGCCCGTGATGGCCATTGGCTACCTGTCGATGCCACATCTAACTACGCAACTCTCTACAAGCTCCCCTGAATGATAAATACAAAACCGCCTCGCAATAAACGAAGCGGCAAAGTTAAACAAAATCCAATATCTTTATAAGATCAAACGTTGAAAAGGAAGTGGCATATATCACCATCCTGTACAACATAGCCCTTACCTTCGACACGCAACTTTCCCGCATCGCGGATCGCTTTTTCCGTCTTGTAAGTCTCCAGATCTTCAACGCTAAAAACTTCTGCCCGGATAAAACCACGCTCAAAATCACTATGAATCACACCGGCCGCCTGTGGCCCGGTCGCTCCTACAGGAATCGTCCAGGCCCGGATCTCGATCTCACCTGCGGTGAAATAACTTTGTAATCCAAGCAGCTTGTAAGCCGACCGTGCCAGCACTGCCAAAGCTGGCTCATTCAGCCCAACCGACTCAAGCATTTCATCACGATCTTCTACATCAAGCTCAGCCAGTTCACTTTCCAACTTCGCGCAAACCTTTACGACTTCACCGCCTTCATCAACCGCACGCTGCTTAACCACACGCACATATTCATTGTCTTCAAGAATCGCATCTTCATCGACATTTGCGATATACAGCACAGGCTTCGCTGTAAGTAAACCATAAGATTTAAGCAGACGTTGTTCTTCCTCATCTAGCTCCAAGCCGCGAAGTGGTTTTTCCTGATCTAAATGTTCCTTGCACTTTTCCAGAGCAGCTAGCCGTGCCTTTGCTTCCTTGTCCCCGGACTTCACGAGGCGCTGCCCTTTAGAAATGGCGGTATCCACCGTCGCCATATCTGCCAACATGAGTTCCATATCGATGGTTTCAATATCGCGGATCGGATCAACTGAACCGTCTACATGGCTGATATCGGTGTCTTCAAAGCAGCGTACCGCATGAAGAATTGCGTCCACATCACGGATGTGCGAAAGGAATTTATTGCCGAGCCCTTCACCTTCGGAAGCCCCTTTCACAATGCCGGCAATATCAACGAGCTTCAGTACCGCAGGAAGTACACGGTCGGTGGTGATGTGCTGATGGATGCGTTCCAAACGAGGATCAGGCACAGAAACCGCCCCGACGTTTGGTTCGATCGTGCAGAAAGGGTAGTTCTCACTGGGGATGCCCGCTGCTGTTAAAGCATTGAAAAGAGTGGATTTACCGACATTTGGGAGGCCTACAATACCTGCTTCCATGATGAATACTTTCTAAGGCAGCTGTGCACTTTCAGCACAGGCAAAGGTTGCTGTCTGTCGTGTTATGTATGATGCGCACCAATTGGGTGGGCGTTGACAGGCTGATGCGAATCAAAATTTTATTCGGGGGGCAACTGAGATGCAAAAGAGAAGTGATTAAGGCCAATCGAACAGTCAGCCATTCATGCAGAAAATCTCACAGGCATCTGAGTAAATAGAGAACATTCAAGCTCAGCATAGGATGTAGGTTGATTCACGTATATTTACGAAATGTGCTATTCGTCAATTGCCTGATCTAGTTTCGCCATACAAATATTGACGGTGTGACGGTAATTCTCTTCTTTGAAATGATTGAGATGCAAGCCGATGTAACCCGCTGCCACGAGGAGGTGGTATCGGGTTTGCGCAACTGAGCAAGATAGCATGTTTGCGTGAGCAGAAATCGTTCTATGAAAAGCACGTGGCCGTATATTCATAGATTCAGAAAATCTGGCAATATCGAAAATCGGATACCCATCTGCCAACATACCCGGCCAATCGATAATGACAAATTTTGTTTTTCTCCGCAATGATTTCGGAGCATGAAGCCAGTTACCCATCCAAAGATCATTGTGCATCAAAACATAATATGGACGCCATCGTTGATCATTGGCTTCTTGGATCGCTTGACGGGCAAGATCTCGTAGTCGCGAATCAAAACCGGTATCCTCAACAATTCGGTTTAAAGGTTGTGTCAAATATTCATCCTGATCGCACTCAGGCATAAGCCGCAATGTTTGCCTTGTGAGTGCCTCAAGCCACCAGGCACCCCACCGCCGGAGCTTAATACGATCCCACGTACGAAACGGTTGCTTTTCTCTTAGCGGAGTTGCATATGGCCAAAGAGCATACACAAAGTTTGAGATCGTTTTTGATGAAACTGGTTGCAGAACTGCGGGCGCAACATCATCCTCAAGAATCTTAGATACTTTGGCAATCGCATTCACACCTAAGCTCACAAGATTGTTTTCGATGCCACACCAACTCGCAGTCATCACAAAGCATGGCTTGTTTTGCTCATCTGTAATAAGAAATTTTGAAGTGTCATCCGGAACTGGCTTTGGCGGGGCAAGGGAAGTAATGCTGCCAAGCTTAAACGAGCTTTGATCCCTAGCGAGCAAATGCGGAAGTGCTTCTGTAGCCATTTCCACATCAACTCGTGGGATGCTCTCAAGATCAGGTACAACACTAAAATCATGCACACCATAACTGGAATCATCTGATAGCGTATGATGCGAATCCGAAGGTTTTCTTAATGCATCCTGCGTATGTAAATGATCAAGTGTTTGTTTATGCTGCATGCTAATAAACCTATTCGTAGATTAACTTACACTATATTCATAAATACCTGACCAAACACGCCTTATTTAGACGTAAACAAAGAAATGAAACGATTATGTGGATTATTCGGAATACGAAGCATTAATCTTGCGATTAAATGTCACAATGATTTGGTATGAGATCGCTACTTGCTAAAAGTGCGCCGTCACATCTGCTAGACATACAAAAAAACAATGGCAATATCTACCGATGAAAAAGCCGCACATCATGGTACGGCCTAATATCGATGCGATGGTGCAATAGATTATCTATCGCATAGATTTAGTTTGTATTCATCCATACTGTCTTGGTTTCGGTGTAATTATCAATTGCGTCGCGACCACATTCTCTTCCATGCCCGGAGAACTTGTATCCTCCAAATGGAGCAGCAGGATCAAACGTGTTATAGCAATTCACCCACACCGTACCCGCGCGAACTGAGTGTGCCAGCTTAAAGGCTTTTTTGATGTCTTGCGTCCAAACTGCTGCAGCAAGTCCATAGACTGTCTCGTTCGCTTGAGATAGCAGATCATCATGATCTTTGAATGGTATAACTGAAACAACTGGGCCGAAAATTTCTTCCTGAGCTATACGCATATCATTTCGAACGTCTGTGAAGATAGTAGGCTTTACAAACCATCCATTATCACAAGCAGGCTCCCCACCTGTAATACAGTTAGCTTCTTGCTTACCGAGGTCAATGTACGACAGAATTTTGTTGTATTGCTCTTCTGAAACTTGTGCACCTTGACGAGTATCTGGATCAAAGGGGTTGCCAACTTTATGTGATTCGGCAGCCGCTTTGAATTTTTCAATAAATTGGTCGTGTGCGGATTGTTCTACAAATAACCGTGAACCAGCACAGCAAACTTCACCCTGATTGAAGAAAATTCCCGTCATCGCGCCTTGCACAGCAAGATCAAGATCAGCATCCGCATAAACAACATTTGGCGATTTCCCACCAAGCTCAAAGGTTAGCCGCTTCAATGTTTTTGATGCAGCAGCCATGATAATTTGTGCGGTTTCATAGTGGCCAGTAAAAGCAATTTTATCGACATCTGGATGCTTAACCAGTGCATCTCCCGCAGATTCGCCAAAGCCATTAACGATATTAATTACGCCTGGCGGGAAGCCTGCTTCAAGTGCCAATTCTCCGACACGCAGCGCCGACAAGGGCGTTTGCTCTGCGGGTTTGAGCACGATCGTGTTACCTGCCGCTAGGGCAGGGCCAAACTTCCATGCAAGCATCAACAACGGGAAGTTCCAAGGGATAATCTGTCCACAAACACCGACAGCCTCTTTACGTGTGTAAACAAAAAAATCATTGGAGGCAACGGGGACGATATCGCCATAAATCTTATCTGCCCATCCTGCATAATAACGGAATGTTGAGATCGTCAATGGCAAATCTGCGTTAGTGGTTTCGGCAATGGGTTTGCCGTTGTTCAAGGTTTCGAGCGCAGCCAGCTCTTCCGCATTTTTTTCAATCAGATCTGCCAGCTTATAGAGCAGAGCCGATCGTTCACGTGGTGAGGTTTTCGACCATGTTTGAAAAGCTTTACGGGCTGCAGCTACCGCAACATCCACGTCTGCTGCATCAGATTCTGCGACCTGGGCTATAACCTCGGTTGTAGATGGATTGTAGACATTGAAGGTTTTGCCGGATTTCGATGGTTGCCACTTTCCACCGATCAGATTTTGAGTTTGTGTTACAGACGGTGCGGCTAGTGTTGTTGCTGTTGTCATAAGATTATCCTCGTACAAATTGAAATAAGTTTGTCTATATTCTTTTCAAATGACTACTGATACTGATAAGCCTGAACAGGCCTATTGAAACCACTTGTAACTCGATGCTAAACATGGACGTCAAGAGAGGGAAATGTTTTTTGATAAGGGATTGTTGCTAACTAGTTTATATTGAGGACTCAAAAACCAGAAGACTATATATTGTATCTTGCCGATGAATATTCTTTCACACACGCGAGTTAAATCACAAGCCATAGAACCATGACAAGGAAATTGATCATGCAGATTCAAATCAAACGCGTTTATGAAGAACGAGATAAAAGCGACGGGTTTTGTGTATTAGTAGATCGCCTTTGGCCGCGCGGTATACGAAAGGATGCTGAGAAATTCGATGTTTGGGGGAAAGATCTTGCGCCTAGCCGTGAGTTAAGAGAAGCGTTTCATGGCGAGGATTGCGATTTTGACCAGTTCAGTACGCTTTATCTAAAAGAGTTGAAGCGCTGTAGTGATGCTGCTGATATGATTTTTAAGCAAGCTGACGCTGAAGGAAGTGGTGTGCTGACATTAATGTACGCCGCTAAAGATGAAATCCACAACCATGCTGCGGTCCTGCAATCATTTCTTAAGAAGCATTATAAAAAACTTCACTTGCCATAAAGTGAATGAGAAGTATCACAAGTATTGGTATAACAGTTCGTTCACAATGCATCTTATAACGAGAAAGCGGGAACGACTTAATGAGTGAACAGAACCACGCCACAATCAGCGCGTTTGTCACGGGACTCCCCAAAGCTGAATTGCATTTGCATCTTGAAGGTTCGTTTGAACCGGAATTGATGTTCGAGATCAGCAAGCGGAACAGGATTGATTTGCCATATGAGAATGTTGAAGAAATCAAGGCAGCATATAGCTTCAAAAACTTACAAGAATTTCTTGATATCTATTATGCCGGTGCTAGTGTGCTGCTGAAAAAACAAGATTTCTACGACTTGGCTTGGGCATATCTCGAAAAGGTCGCTTCGGAAAATGTGCGGCATGTCGAAGTGTTTTTTGATCCACAAACACACACGCACCGTGGTGTTCCGTTTGACGTGGTTATTGAAGGGATCCTCGATGCGCTGAACGATGGCAAGAAAAAGCTGGGGATGAGTAGTTATCTGATCATGAGTTACTTGCGACACCTAGACGAAGGCGATGCAATCAAGATATTCCACGAAGGAATAAAGTACCGGGATGAGATTGTGGGTGTGGGTTTGGATTCGAGTGAGTTGGGGAATCCGCCAAGCAAATTTGCAGAAGTGTTCGAGCTTTCAAAAGAAGCGGGATGGAAGTTGTGTGCTCATGCAGGTGAGGAAGGCCCAAGCGAGTATATCTGGGAGGCTATCGATCTTTTAAAGGTAGATCGGATTGATCACGGAAATCGATGCCTGGAAGATGAGAAACTTATAGCCGAACTATCTAAGCGTGAGATAGGTCTAACAATATGCCCACTGTCAAATGACAAGTTACAGGTGGTAAAGGATCTTAGCGAACATCCAATGCGTAAGCTTTTAGCAAAAGGATTAAAAGCGTCAGCGCACTCGGATGACCCGGCCTATTTCGGCGGATATATGAATGCCAACTACACCCATCTCGCAGCGGCAACGGAGATGACGCGGAACGAAATTGCGATGATGGCGAAGCACTCATTTGAAACTTCGTTCCTGCCTGTAGAGGAAAAAGCAAAGTATTTAGATGAAATTGAAGGGTATGTGGCGAGTAATTCATATTTGGAGATCATGCCACCCAAAACGCGCCAAATATTTTCACTATAAGTATTCTATGCATATCACTTTATGTGCTATAAAGCGCAGCCTTTCTCTCTCAGCGTAAAGGCTCGAAATCGGGTATAATCTAGGATCTGTTCTGTGGGTTGTGGAGGAGGTGCGTAAGCACGAGAGAACAGGGCAGGCAAGGGGTGATCAGGACGAATTTGAAACAGCTAGGAACCGGTGAGAATCAGCTATGTCAGATGAGATAAATCCAGCCCCCGAAAATGGGGATGAAGGTAACGAGTCAATAGAAAGCGGGACCGCAGTTGGCGGTTTTGATGTTGATCTGCCAATCGAGAAAGAGCTCGCTGAAAGCTATCTGACATATGCAATGAGCACGATTGTTGATCGCGCGTTGCCGGATGTACGCGACGGACTCAAGCCGTCACAGCGTCGTATTTTGGTTGCGATGAATGACCTGAATCTAACGCCGGGTCGTAAGCATTCAAAATGTGCGGGTATCGTCGGCGAGACGATGAAGAAGTATCACCCGCACGGCGACGGCGCGATTTACCCGACACTGGTGAACCTGGCACAGGAATGGAAAACGCGTTGCCTGCTGATTGATAAGCAAGGGAACTTTGGTTCGATTGACCCAGACCCACCGGCTGCGATGCGTTATACCGAAGCACGTCTGCACCGACATGCGGTTGAATTGCTGGAAGACTTGAAACTGGACACGGTAGATTGGCAACCGAACTTTGACGAGCAGTACAACGAACCCAAAGTGTTGCCTGCCAAGTTCCCGAACCTGCTAGTCAATGGTTCGACGGGGATTGCGGTCGGCATGGCGAGCAGCATGTTGCCACACAACTTGGGCGAGGTGTGCGACGGGATCATTGCGTTTATCGACAATCCGGAAATTACACTGGCTGAGTTGATGCAAATCATTCCCGGGCCAGATTTCCCGACAGGTGGCATTATTTGTGGGCGTGCAGGTATTGGACAGGCCTATGCGACCGGCCGGGGCAGGGTGACAGTACGAGCCAAGATCCATCACGAAGAGAAGAAAAACCGTGATTATCTAGTCGTGACCGAGATCCCGTATCAGGTTTCAAAAAACAACGGCATCGTCGACAAGATCGTTCAGCTCCGCAAAAACGACAAACTCACGGATATCGCCAATATCGTGGATGAAAGTTCGAACCGCGGCGGGATGCGCGTGGTGATTGACCTGAAGCGAGGTGCAGACCCAACAACAGTTGAGAATCAGCTGTATCAGATGACGCCGTTGCAGAGCACATCAAGCATCATCAATATTGCACTGGTGAAGGGACAGCCGCAGACATTGGGTTTGAAAGAACTCATTCGTTTGCATGTTGAGCACCGAATCGAAGTCATCCGTAGACGCACGGCTTATCGTCTGCGTCAGGCGCAGCAAGAAGCGCACCGGATCGAAGGTTTGATCTATGCGGTGTGTGATATTGATGAAGTAATCAAGCTAATCCGTTCTAGCCGAACGAGAGACGAGGCGATCCAGAAGCTCATGGTACGTGGGTTTAGAATCCCAACAGACCATCCGGCCGCTCCGACGATTCCACAACGGTTCTTGAACCAGAGTGCTGAGAATGATGTCATCTTGACGAAGGTGCAGGCCGAGGCAATTGGCCGCTTGCAACTGATTCAATTGGTTGGTCTGGAAATCGAAACGCTGGTGAACAACTACACTAAGCTGCTCGAACAAATTGAAGATTACGAAGATATTCTTGGTTCACATACTCGTGTGCTGAGCATGATCAAAGATGATGTGACGGAATTGAAGGCGAAATATGCCGATCCTCGCCGCACGGAGATTCAGGAAGGTGAAGTTGGTGCGCTGGATCTTGCTGCACTAACACCTGTCGAACAGGTCGTGGTGACGATCACGCATGCAGGTTACGTGAAACGCTTGCCCGTCGAAGAGTACAAGCAACAAGGACGTGGCGGTAAAGGTGTCATTGGGGCAAAATCGAAAGACGACGACTTCAGTGAACAGGTCTTTGTCGCCTCAACGCACGATGATCTACTGTGCTTCACCAACACGGGGCGCGTGTTTAAGATCAAAGTCTTTGAGATCCCCGAAGCACCAAGAACTACACGCGGCAGAGCAATCATCAACATGCTCAACCTCCAGGAAGGCGAGCGCATCCGCGAATTTATGCCAATCGCTGATTTTGAAAAGAGCGAAGATTACCTGCTTTTTGCGACGAAAAACGGACGCGTGAAACGTACTGCACTCAAGGAATACCGCAATGTACACAGCGGCGGCCTGATCGCGGTGAACCTGCGTGACGATGATGCACTGGTCGGCGTACGCCATACCAGTGGTGAAGATCATATCCTGCTAGGCACGAAGAACGGCATGTCCATCCGCTTTAATGAAAATGATGCTCGCGTGATGGGGCGCAATGCCAGCGGCGTAAAGGGGATTGATCTCGGCAACGGCGATGAAGTCGTCGGCTTGATCTGCATCCCCAAGGGCACCGAAGGCGAATTACTAACCGTCACCGAGAAAGGTTATGGGAAGCGCACTGACACATTGGAGTATCTCGTACAGGCTGCGGATGGCGTGAAAGCACAAAGCCGCGGCGGTAAAGGGCGACGTGATATTGTCGTGAATGAACGAAATGGTCAGGTCGCCGGTCTGCTTTGGGTCACCGAAGAAGATGGCTTGATGCTGATCACCAAGAACGGCATGATCGTTCGTATCAGTGCAGACACCATCCGAAAAACCGCTCGTAATACACAAGGCGTCCGTGTGATCAATGTGAATTCAGATGACGAACTGACGGCCATCGCAAGAATTGCCGATGAAGACGAGGAAGAGATACCGGGCAACATTGAGTAATCATCATCTTGATTCGGTCGGTACAAAGAGGATTGTGAATCGCGTCGTGTTGTAACAGGGGCCAATGATGCCGATACAGGAATGGTCGGATAAAATTTTGCTTGTCGAACTTGGGGATGATCCTGTCTTTAGCGAAGAAATGGATGTGGTTCGCGCAAAGCTAGAAAATTGTCTCGCTAAATCGGGTGGATTGCCCAGTGGCCTGCCAGATATTGTGGTGGACTTATCCGAAGTAGAGCATGTCAACAGTTCAAACCTGTCACAATTGCTACGTCTCCGGAAAATGCTGATTGATGGTGATGTCCGCCTTCGACTTGTCGGTCCGACCGATGCTGTTTGGATAGTGTTCATGTCAACAGCTCTGGATAAAGTTTTTGAGTTCCGGCAAGATTCAGCGACGGCACTTGCTGAACTGCAAATGTAACCCCGATCCGCATTAAGGCCACTTCAATCGACCAAAATTCGATTTCTACGGGTGAATATGTAACTACCCTGCATTCTTACATACGATTGCATCTCGAATAATCTCTCCTATTTTACCATTTCGTGCTGAATTCAAATAAACCGCCTTTCTATGCAAGATTCTATGGATAGATGCGTTATCTTAGTGGTGGCAGCGGTGTTGTTGCGCTGATATCCAGCCAGAAGCTCATTCACGATAAGATTTTTGATATTTTGTGTGAAACTAAAGCAATCTGTATACGTCTAATCATTGAACTGGGATGATTGTGTTGATGTGGGTGCGGACACAGCTGACGAACAAAAGCAACTCATTCAATACGGGAATTAAGTGACACAGGTAGATCAGCAACAAAACAAACTACTCGACCTTCTGATCCGAGAAGGCGCGATCACGGCGGAACAAGCCTCGGCAGCCATTGAACATCAGCAACTTCAAGGCGGAACACTCCGTGAATCTATATTAAAGCTTGGTTATGCCGAAAGTGGTGAGATCGCAGCACAAGAAGCCGCGGCTCATGGCATCGAAGCTGTTGATCTCGAACACACCACGCTCAATACCGCCGCCACCAACATGATCAGCGGCGAAGTTGCTCATCGATACCATGTACTACCCCTAGATCTTCAAGGCGGCACACTCACTGTCGGGATGCACGATCCCTTTAACCAAGATTCGATCGAAGCACTACGTGGATTGACCGGCCGACGTATTGCCCTCAAATACATCCGTGAACTCGAACTCGTCGAAGCAATAGAACGTGTTTACGGCTCCAACGTTGCACGCATGATTGCTGATCTTAAGGGCGGCAATGATGATGGTGATATAGGCGATGCTGGTGCTGCTTCTGTTGTCGAACTTCAGGAATTGGCTCGTGAACCCAGCGTCGTCAATCTCGTCAATTTGGTCATCCTTGAGGCAATCGAAGCCCGTGCAAGTGATATCCATGTCGAGCCGTTTGAGAAAGAACTAAAACTCAAATATCGCGTTGATGGCGCATTACGGGAAATGAGTCCACCACCTCGCCACCTCTACGCTGCGATTGTCTCACGTATCAAGATTATGGGCGCGATGAACATCGCTGAACGTTTTATTCCGCAAGATGGACATATCGCATTTGCCAGTGCTCGTGGCAAAGTTGATATCCGTGTGTCCACAGTCCCAACTGTGTTTGGTGAATCTGTTGTCATGCGTATCCTCGACCGCAGTGTTGGGCTTATCGAGCTTGCCCGCCTTGGTCTTGATGGGCAGAAGCTAAGCGTCTTTGAACGAATCATCGAAAAACCGCACGGTATTCTTCTTGTCACCGGTCCCACAGGTAGCGGTAAAACCACCACCCTCTACGCCGCGCTTAACAAGCTCTACCGGCCTGAAAAGAAAATCATCACGATTGAAGATCCGGTCGAGTATCAACTGAACGGGATCAATCAGATCCCTGTTAACAAAAAACGTGGCGTCGACTTTGCCACCGGCCTACGTTCTATCCTCCGTCAAGACCCAGATGTCATCATGGTCGGCGAAATCCGCGATTCGGAAACCGCAGATATTGCTATCCGCAGTGCTCTCACTGGTCACTTGGTTTTCTCAACGCTCCATACTAACGATGCAGCCGGTGCTGTTACCCGCCTGATGGATATGCATGTCGAACCTTATCTCCTCGCCTCCAGTCTTGAAGGCGTTCTCGCTCAGCGTCTGGTTCGACGTGTATGTGAAAAATGCAAAGAAATCTACCAACCTGACGACGAGCTATTCGAGCGGCTTGGCAAAGGCGACAATGGTTATCACCATGACAACACTTTTTACCATGGTGCAGGTTGCCGACATTGTCGTGATACAGGATACACCGGTCGGGCAGGGATCTATGAACTGCTTCGCGTCAATGAAGGTGTCAAGAAAGCCATCATGCACGAAGCCAGTGCATCTGAAATAGCCAAAGTATCGCCTGAGGATCACCTGCCAATGCGTGTTGATGGATTAAAGAAAGCGGCAATGGGCATTACCACACTCGAAGAAGTATTGCGCGTTACCGAGGACAGCGGACTTTAATCCGTATACACCCGGAAAATAAAGTATATAAACCACTATTGTTGGGGCAAAACATCTGGAGTAGGAAGGGTCGATGACGGGTCTGGCGAGTTATAAATATGAAGCAGTCGGCGAGCACGGTGCATCTGAGCAAGGTCAGATTGAAGCGCCGGGTCGCGCGTCTGCTATCCGAGAACTCACTGGTCGTGGGCTATACGTCACAGATCTATCCGAAGTCAATGGTGAACCTGAATCAGCCATAACTCCCGATGATGACGCCAATGAAATCGGCTCTATTAAGCGCGTCAAACGAGGGCAGATGGTCATGGTTTGGCGACAGCTAGCGACAGGGATGAATGCCGGGTTGCCACTTCTCAATACGCTTCAAATTGTGAGTAAACAGAGCGATCATAGCGGGATCAAACAACTTCTCAATCAGCTTGCTAAACGTGTACAGGGCGGTGATGCATTGTCCGATGCGATACGTGAGCATCCAAAGGTTTTTAGCCGGATGCAAGTAAGTATGGTCAAAGCTGGTGAAACCGCCGGTGTGCTTGAGGAAGTATTTGGTTCGTTGACAGATTTTGCTGAACGGGAGCATGCGGTCAAACAGAAAGTTGGCGGCGCGATGCTATATCCCATGATTGTGCTCGGCTTAGCTGGACTTTCTGTGATTGTCATTATGACATTTATTCTTCCAACAATCATTGATGCGGTTAGTGACAGTTCGGTTGAACTTCCTTTACCGACACGCATATTAATGTCGATCAGTTACGTGATGACTTATTGGGGCTGGCTCATATTGATTGGTATAGGTATTGGCTGGTGGAAATTCCGGACGTGGCGGAATACTGATGATGGGCGTTTTAAGTTTGATGGGATTTTGCTCAAAATGCCTGTTGTCGGTAACACGCTGCGGAAAATTGCTGTGGCACGTTTTGCTCGCGCACTAGGCACAATGTCCGGCAGCGGCATTCAGATCCTTGAAGCACTTGGCGTGCTGCGTGATTCACTTGGAAATGAAGCACTCGGCCGCGAGATTGATAATGTGAAGGAAGCTATCTCGCAAGGTGCTCCAATTGCCAAGCCACTTGAAGCCACAGGTCAGTTCCCAGCTATGTTTATACAAGTCGTGTCGCTAGGCGAAAAATCCGGACGTCTGGATGAACTACTTGTGCATGCGGCAGATGCTTTTGATAAGGAAACAGAAGCCGCGATTGATCGCATGATGACCGTGCTTCCCGCTGTAGTAATCCTTGGCTTGGCGTTTGTCGTGGCCTTTATCCTTGCATCGGTATTGCTTCCGATCATGAATATGCAGAACGCAGTTGTATAGCTGCGTTCTGCGATAATTTGTTAATAGTTTTGGATGATTCATTTTTCATCCATACGAACAGGTAATTTTTATTACAAACAAACATCAAACCAAATGATGGAGACTTGGTGTATGAAAAGGTTAGGAAGACAATCCAATAATCAGCGTCATGCTTTTACGTTGATTGAGATTTTGGTCGTTGTTGTACTGATCGGTGTGCTGGTAGCCCTGGTCGTGCCGCAGTTGTTCGGGAAAAAAGGTAAGGCTCAGCGAGCCGTTGCAGCACAAAAACTTAAGGCAATCGAATCATCTATCTCTATGTTTCAATTAAGCTACGACCGCTTCCCCACTTCACTTGATGAGCTGGTCAACCGGCCAACAGATATCGAAGAAGATAAATGGGAATCGCCCACACTCAAAGCCAAGGAACTGAAAGATCCATGGGGGAATGATTATGTTTACGTTTTCCCCGGAACCCACGGTACATTCGATTTATATAGCTATGCGGCTGATGGCCAAGAGGGTGGTGAAGGCGATGCAGAGGACGTCGTCAATTGGTAGGTAACAAGGATTTTTCGCATGACATCACCTTCACGAGCATCCCGACAACCATTTGCCTTCACTCTCATTGAGGTGCTGGTTGTTGTTGTGTTGATCACTGTCATGGCGGGAATGGTAATTGTAAACTTTTCCGGATCGATTCAGTCTCGTCGGGCTGATGCAAATGCGGAATCGCTTTACGGTTTACTCAAGTTTGCACGTATGCGAGCAATCAGTACACAATCAGATCATCGTGTGACATTCGATGAAACCAATCACACTTTTAAGATTGAATCCTTAACTACAAACGATACCGGCGAACAATCATGGAAAGAAGTAAAGCATTTTGTCATGAAACGTGTGGTTTTGGCCCCTGGAATTAATGTTGAAGTTCACGAACATCTGCCCATCGATACCGAAAATGATACTTTATATGAAGATGGCATGGAAGAAACGTTGAGTCAGAATGATTGGACGGTTGTTTTTAAAGAAACAGGCCGATCTGATCATATCAGAATTAGTTTAGGCGTAGATCAAGATGGCAAACTTGCACGTGGTAAAACGATCGGTGTGCATGGATATACAGGTGCTGTTGAAATCACTGATGGCATCAACGTCACACTTAAAACAAGGCGCGTCGATTTAGATTTGTAGATAACCATGAATATGCACACGATATCATCACCTAAGCAACATAAGCACGAGCAGGGTTTCACACTCGTGGAGGTATTGTGTGCAGCCATGATTTTGGCAATCAGTGCGGTGGTGATTGGGCGCATGGTTATCCAACACATGTCCTCGCTTGAGATGGCAAGGCAGTATCAGGTTGCAGCAAGTTTATTGGATGAAACATTTACCAAGATTGATGTTATTGGGCCGAGTAGAGTGATGGATGAAGGCATCACAGAAGGCGATTTCGAGTCACATGGGATGAGTAAAACGACATGGAATGCTGACGTTTTACAGCGTGAAGAGGCGTCCTATCTCTATGAAGTGATTGTCACCATCGCATGGGAAGTCAACGGTGGCAAGCGATCAGTCAGTGGCAAAACACTTCTTTATGATCCACCTGGCGCGAGATCAATGACTCTTGCATGGGAGGATCTCTGATGCGATATCATCCTAAACAATTCGGCTTTACGCTGATTGAGATTGTCTTGGTTATCGCGCTCGTGGCTTTTGTGGCAGGTAGTACCACAATGATGTTGGTAAGCGTGGGTGCTGGTGCGAAACGTGTTCGACGAGAAACAAATGTACAAGAGCAAGCTCGAAATGCGCTGGATGCCATCGCGACTGCGGCTCGCAATGCAATCCGATTTAAGCAACGTGATGAATGGCAACTCATCGGTATGGATGATGAATGGGAGCTGGGTGAACAGGACAGTATCACGTTCTTTACGACAAGTTATCAAGCTGTACGACAAGAAAATGCAGAATCAGACGTGAAAGAGGTCGCCTTCCGATTGCTTACACCGGACGATAGTGTGGATGAATCGCAGGAAAAAACATTGACCAGCATTGAGACAGAAGACAATACAAAACTTGGCCTTCTGATCAGGCGAACCGATCCCACACGTGGATATGAGCCAGACGATGGTGGCGTTGAAGAAGTGATTGCGCATGGCATTGCAAAATTCAATGTGAGTTATTTTGATGGCCTAGAGTGGGTTGATTCATGGGAGGAAGAACTTGCCGCTCAATATCCACAACTCTTACGCGTCACTGTTGAAGCGAGAGATGTCAGCGGGAAAGGCCGAAGTGTATCACTCTCTCGAATCATCAATCTACCTTGGCTTCCACAATTAGAAGCCACGCAATCGAAAGAAAACGACGAGAACACTACACAGCAGATGGGGGGGCGTGGATGAGTTATCAACTAAGCTTACCATCTCAAGGGGCATTCACTCAGCGCGGCTCTGCTTTGGTCATGGTGCTCTGGATTGTTGCAGTGTCGTCTGTGATTATTATTGGCGTTCAGCGCATGACTGAATCTAACCTGCGTTTAGGTCGTCACGAAGTCGAACGGGTTAAAGCGAATTGGCTTGCCAGAGCAGGTGTTGAAAAGGGACTTAGCATCCTATCTGAAGATATCACCTACGATGACAGTACCTTGGATCTGTGGTATGACAATCCCGAAACGTTCCGGGAAGACTACAGTGATGAAAAACATGGGACTTGGGTCGTACATTATCTTGATTATGACAATACAGATGGCTTGATTGAACGACTTGGCATTTCTGATCTTGGTGCAAGAATCAATGTTAATTATGCAAGTGGCGAACTTCTTTTAAACCTGCCAAACATAGACGAAGAAATCACTGCATCAATCGAAGACTGGCGAGATGAGGATGATGACATCCGTAACAGTGGGGCTGAAGCAGGTTATTACTCAGAACTCGATCTGCCCTATGAAATACGAAACGGGAAAATCCAAACACTCGATGAACTTCAGCTCATTAAGAGCGTTAAGGCAAATGATTACCACGGTATTTTTGGAGAGAGTAATAAACACTATAAACGCCTCTCGCAACTCCGCACAAAAACAGATCAGGTTCAAGACGGCGATGATCTTGGTTGGAGGTTTTGGGTTACACCCTTTAGCTATGAAAAAAACACCAATAGCCGTGGCCAAGAACGGATTAACATCAATGACGCCGATGCTGAAACCTTAAAATCAAACTTAGGTATCAGCAAAGCACTGGCCGATGCCGTGGTTAAAAAACGCAATGAGAATGTTTTCTCAAGCTTCTTTGATTTACTCAACATCAAGGAAGAACAGCAGAAAAACGGCCAATCAAACAACAATAGCAACAGCACAAGTAATAATGAAACCAAGTCATTTACAGTCAAATGGCTTGCAAATCATTGGCTTGAGATGAGCTTAACTAGCGATAAGAAACTCCCGGGCAAACTCAATGTAAATACTGCAAGTCGTTATGTTCTGGAACGAATAGCAGGATTGGATGATGAAATCGTAGATGCCATCATCAATACTCGAGAGGGGAGTACCGGCCCTATCATGAGCATGTCCCAATTGCTTGAAGCTGTGGGTGAAGAACCGTTCAAATTAATCGCGGATCGTGTGAACCTCCGCAGTGAAGTCTTCTTAATCGTGAGCAGCGGCCGATCGTATCTTGGAACAATCCAGCGGATTGTTGCTGTCATCGACCGTGGCAGTGATCCATATTCGATTCTTTATTGGTATCAGAGTGAATCGTGAATAAAGAACAAACAAAACATGACGGTGTGATGTGGGGTGTCGCGCTTGACGAGCAATGGGTCCGTATGGTCTGTGTCGATTGCCAAAGCAATAGCAAGAGCGATCCGCAATACCGTGTCATTGAGCACATACGCTACCCCGTGAACACAGATGCTTATTGGGATGAACGATGGGATGTCGTTCTAAACAAAGCAATTGAAAAGATACATGATCAGCGAGTTGTTGTTGCAGTCAGCGATGAACGTGTCATGTATAAACGGCTGAGCTTGCCTGTCGCAGAAGACGCCCGTTTCCAGCAAATGATCGCAATGCAAGCCGAAGTACTTGTCCCACAGGATAATGGCGAAATGCTATGGGCATCATCTGCGAATGAGCCTGTAACCGGTAATGAGCAGCCAGTGCTTCTCTGTGGTTTACGCCGTAGTATTGGTGAGGGTATTGCCACTTTTCTACAAGATCATACTCTCGAGGTGAAACTTCTTGGTGAGTCGGTTGCGGCAAGCCACATACTTCCCCGACATCAATCCGCTGTTTTACATCAAATCCGCGATAGCTATCAACGGTCTATGCGATTCAATGGTCATTCTATCAACGATGTCATCACCATTGATACGCCATCAGCCTATATGCCGACAGCAGAGTCTGTTGTTGCAATGAATGGCGGCGGATTTATCGGTGATCTTCATGACGATTCATCGAATCATATCGCACCTTCACAAACTTTCTGTGAAGGGGACACAGAGCAGATCACTCTCCGAGATGATCTCGACTGGAACCCATCATCAATCGATTGGTATGCATTTGATGCCTTGGGTGCGGCTATCGCTGGTCTCGAAACTGAAGATCTCATTCTTACAAAAGCAGTATCCACAACGGCCAACACAAAACAATCCAGTACAAAACATCGTTGGCTTACGGCTGTTAGCTTAGCCGTTCTTCTCCTCGTACTCCTCTATGGCTGTTACTTGGCCGATTCGAAGCGACTCGAACACACGCAGAACAATATTGCAACGGTACAAAATGTGCTGAAGGATCATGGCGGTCTTAAAGGCATTGGTCAGCTCCATGGGTACCTTGAAAACGCACCCATGCCCATGGTCGGGGTTATCGGTGAAGTAGCTGGATTGATCAGTCAGAAAATGATTCTTAGCAGCATACAGGTTAATCGCAAGGGCTCGCTCCGTATTAAAGGTACAAGCCCCTCGATTAATGACCTTGACCAATTCACAATCGCATTGGCTAAATCTCCGTTATTCTCCAAACTAACACTCAGGCAAGCTACCAAGACTCAACAAGCTTACCAGTTTGAAATCGAAGCCGATATTGCTGCCACGCACCGCTACTTCACCGAACAGATGATCCGAGATCAAAAAGCCAAGATGGAGCAAGCAAAAGCGGATAAAGAGAAGGCGGATAAAGAAAAAGCTGAGAAAGAACAAATGGAAACTGCAGCTACCGAGGAAGATACAGCAAAACCAAACGATGCGAATTCTATAAATGACAAATCTACTGGCACCTCAACTTCTCAACAAGACGCACCTATAAAGAACACAAACATGCCAGCAACAGAAACCCCGACACCTAAAACTGAAACGAACACATTGAAGCATGCCGAACAAGCCACAAATGCACCAGCCGCTACACAACCCAGCCCATAAGCTCGTTTACTACAGCACATAGCAGGTTGAATGAAAGTTTAACACGATGAAGAGAATATCAGACAGAGATCGCAGAGCACTAACCATAGGCGCGGCAGGTTTAACCATCATGCTGCTCTTCGTCTATGTAATTAAGCCCACCATAAATCAATGGCAAACTGTTCGAGAAAATCTGTCACAAGCGCAAAGCACACTTGTTTCTTATGAGCAAAAAATCCTTGAAGTTCAAGCGAAGAACAGGCAACTTGCCAAAATCTATGGCGATGGCGTTGGCAAAAAACTTGAAACCATCGAAGATACCAAAGTCAGCTACGTAGCTTCGCTTGAACAAATCGTAAAGAATGTGGGAATCCAAAAACCAACTATTAAAGCGCAACCTGTCCGGCCTATGCCAGGCAGCAAGAATCTTATGCTTGTTGGAATGCGCATACAGGGGCAATGCAAACTCTCACAAGCGCTTGGATGCTTTGTCAAGCTACGTGAACTCAATGATCTTGTTGTCATTGATCAAGTTCAGATGAGCAAATCCAGTAAAGGCGGCAAGCTTGATATCTCATTTATCGCATCACGTATCGCGAGGATGAAATAATATGATGAAATTACAGCCCGATCGAATATTCACCTACGTGATGAACGTTCTTAAAGGTAGTACTGCCGTTACCGCAGTCCTATTGATCTATCTTTGTATCAATACCATGAGCGACGCGAAGCAACCTCAAGCTATTGCCACTTTCATTACATCACAACAAAAGCTCCCAACGAAACCAGGTGAAGCTGCAAAATCCAAATCACCTTCAAAGGGCTATTTAGATTTATCTTCTGAACAAGCTAAGAAGCGGGATATTTTTAATCCCGTACCATCCAAAGGATTTAAAGGGCAGCTTGAAGGTATCTTAGGCAATCGTGCCTATTTTAATGGCGGACAGAATGGCAAAATCGGCGAGCAAGTTATGGGGGCCAAAATCATCGATCTCGGTGCCGACTGGGTGGAGATTGAATTCGATGGCAACAAACGCACGCTCTGGGTTTGGGGAGCTGGAAAGAAACCGAATCGCAACCACGCACCACCCTCAGCTGAGCAAGCTAAACCGCAAGAAACCGCAGCACAAGAACCAACTACCCATCAAAAAGAGCATAAGAAGCAAATGCGGCAGAGATTTTCGCCTGAAGATTTGAAACAGCATCGTGAGAAAATGAAAGCTCGTAGACAAAAGAAGCAAGACTCACGTTCACAATAGTATCGGGGAGGGTTACACATGAGAAAGCAATTTAATCGTAAGACTGATTTGAGGTATGTGATGAACATCGTGGAAAAATATTCGGGGAATGTATCGGGCCTCTTCAGCATCATCTGTGTGATGCTCAGCTTGTCACTTGGGCTTGTTAGCTTCAGCTCTGCGGTTCGGGCTGAAAGCGAACCTGCTCCAACAAAATCATCTTCCAAAGAAGAACCCACTAAGGCCGACGAAACAAAGAAAACTACGGCTGAAGAGGAAAAGAAGAAGGAAGAAGATCTTGTTTCATTATCGATCAACAACATGGAGATGAAACAAGTCGCCAAGTTTTTGAGCGAGAAAATGGGCAAACCGGTCATCCCACACGAGAAAATCAAGAGCAAACGCATTACCGTCGTGTCGAATCAAAAGCTGAAGTTTGAAGACGCACTGAAGATTATGCGGGAAGCAATGCAGCAGAGTGGTGTGATCATCGAGGAGCATAACAACCTTATTAATCTCCTGCCCATCGAGGAATCTAACACGGCTATGCTTAGAGTCCTCGGTGCTGAAGACGATCTCTCCGCAGAGCAGGACGGCGCCTTGATCGTCCGTAAGGTTTTTAAGCTGAATGACTATGATGTCACCAAAGTGCAAGAAGCTATCGCACCGATGCTTGCAAGCTACGGCCAGATCGTCGCTGACGCCAACACTAAAACACTCATGGTGACTGATTCTGTCAGTAATCTGCAGCGTATCGAGCAAGTGATCCGCACATTAGATGTACCACTTGCCAATCAAACCGTAAAGAAGATCCTTGTCATTAAGGAAGCTGATGCCACTTGGGTCGTGGGCGTGCTCCGCCAACTCCTAGACGCACCTGATCCCAATGCCCGTAACCGTCGAAGTCGTCGTCCAAGTAGCAGTCGATCATCAGGTGGTAGCTCCTCTTCAAGCAGTGGTGAAAACTCGGTGGTGATTCAGCAAGACGAAGGACCTGTGATGCTGGTCCCTGAAGTTAGTAAAAATTGGATCATTGCGGTTGCCCCTGCAAAAACAATGCTGCAAATCAAAGAATGGGTCAAGGAACTAGATCAACCACGTGAAGAGGATGATGCGTTTCTGCTTTATCAGCTTGAATATGCCGACACGAACGATGTTGCAACACAACTTATGGCCGCCATTCAATCCATGCCCGACATGAAAGAAGCAGTACAAGTGGTACCGTTTGGTGTGGGGAGAAAAATCTTAGTGTCCGGTTCACAGCGCGGCCATCAACTTGTCAAAATGCTTCTGGAGCAGCTTGATGTCGAAAACGCCAGCGACCGAATCATGAAAGCTTTTGCGCTGAAATACGTTGATGCAGAAGTGGTTGCGGAGAACATTGAAAAGCTTTTTGACCCACGTGAAGTTGAGTATCAGAGCCGCTGGTACACTTCATACCGGCGTAATCGTAATCAGAAAACCGCACGGCTGAAAGTAACATCCGACAAACGCCGCAACACCGTTATCGTACAGACCGATGCGAGGACGATGGATGAAATTGAAAAAACCATTAAAGAGCAATGGGATACACCTGTTGAGGTTGAGGATGTAATGCCGCGAATCTATGTACTCAAGCATGCGGATCCCGAGCAGGTAAAAGATCTGCTTGAAAACATGTTCAGCAAGAAACTCAAATCATCATCCTTTTCAAGCTGGTGGAGCGATACGCCGCAAACCGAGCTTGTACCGGTAGGTAAATTATTTGGCCAGTTCAGTTTCCAAGCCATGCCAGACTCTAATCGTCTTGTGGTAACAACAAAAAATGTCGAGAACTACGCGGTAATTGATAATCTCGTGAAGGAATTAGACAGGCCACAAGAAGTTGGCTTGCCATTGATCATTGAATTGAAGCACGCGAATGCCGAGGAACTTGCGGAGCAGCTGAATGCTTCACTTGCTGAACGCGGCACTCTTGCCGAAATCCTTCGATCTGAACCTCGATTTGACGATGGACAAGAAACCAATTCACCCGCAGATTATTTGCGCGGTGCTGGAAACAATAACAACAACAATCAAAACCGTAATCAACGAAACAACCAAGCTGCGATCATGAAGTTCTGGTGGTCTGCAGCGAAAGGCAATCAGAATAAAAAAGCGATGAGCTATCTGATTGGCAAGATCCGTATTGTGCCGATTGTACGGCGTAATGCGCTGATTCTGATCTCTCCGCCAGCTTATGTCGAGCCACTCAAGGAACTGGTCACCACGTTGGACCGTCCGGGCATGCAGGTCATCATCCATGCGGTCATCGCAGAAATTCAGCACAATGATTCATCAACGCTGGGTATGCGTATTGCATCGGATGGTGAACTCTTCAGCAGTCCTAGCTTGATGGATCAATCCATCCGCTTGGGTGGTGCGGCATCTTTCAGTGATATTGCGGGCAAGCTTTTCACACTCAACGGCGATGAAGCATCGCAGGGCACCTTCAGTGCCAACGTCAACATGAATGTGCTTTTGCAAATGCTCATCAAGAAATACGGGCTGAAAATCATGTTTGAGCCTAAGCTCTACACCGCCGACAATCAGGAAGCAACCTTCTTTGATGGACAGGACGTGCCGGTGCAGACACGATCACAATCTTCTAGCGAGGGTTCCAGCGTGACGCGAAACTTCGAGTACGTGCCCATTGGGACCAAGCTCAAGGTTCGGCCACACATCACCAAGGACGGCGAAGTCGATCTGACAGTGAATCTCGTTTTATCCCGTATTTTGCAGGGTCAAGAACTCTTCGGCAATCCGCTTTTTGACCGCCGCGAAACCAGCACACATGTCGTGATCAGCAGCGGACAGACCGTCATGCTCAGCGGCATTCTTCGGCAGGAAGATTTTGTCGAAGAGCGTAAGTTGCCCGTGCTTGGTGATATCCCGCTGGTAGGCGGATTATTCCGCAGTACCGACAAAAGTAAGCAGAACCGCGAGATGATCATCTTCATCACGCCGATCGTGGTGTCGAACAATCCTGTCGAAACGGCGGATGTGATGAGTGAGTATAAAGAGTCACTCAATAAAATTCGCGCCTCGTTCGATGAGGAAAAATAAGTCTTCTAATCATAGGACATGCATAAAAGAAAACCGTCACGTTTTGAAGCGTGACGGTTTTTATATGATCTGTTTGGAATTGAAAATTAATCTTCTTCGATTTCAGCAGTCACTTCTTCAACTTCCTCTTCAAGCTCTTCGGCAGGCTTGTCAGAGACAACCCAAAGCTTGACCTCGGTCTTAAGTTCCTTATCGATCACGATCGGGATCATGTAGGAATCAAGGCGTTTGATCTGGTCGCCGATGCGGACAAAGCGATCTTCAACATTGAAGCCTTCTTCGCGGAGCATTTCAGCGATTTCGTGCTGAGTCACGCCGCCGTAGAGAATGCCGGAGTCATTCGCGGAACGCTGCACGGTCAGTTCATGATCTGTAAGCTTCTCAATGAGCGTTTGGTGTGTCGCACGGAGTGCGGCCAATTCTGCTTCAACCTCAGCACGACGTGCTGCGAGGCGTTCGATCGCGCCCTTGGTTGGAACCGTAGCAAGGCCGTGTGGCACGAGGTAGTTGCGCGCATAGCCAGGCTTCACTTTGACAACATCACCGACAATGCCGAGATTTGCCACGTTATCCAGCAGGAGTAGTTCGATCTGTTTCATGATGTCCTTCCAATCTTTTGAAGTTAGACACATGCCGTTGAAAGTTCACATGACTTCGCAGGGTGTGTCATCATGGGGTTAATAGTTGTTTAAAACGGAATATCGTCGTCGTCGACTTCAACTTGTGGAGCAGGCCCGGGGGCGTTCTGGTTGCCGTAGCCAGCAGAAGGATTGTTCTGCTGATCATAGCCACCACCTTGGCCACCACGGTTAAAACCGCCGCGCTGTCCACCACCGCCGCCTTGACCGCCTTGATCACGACCGCCAAGAAATTCGAATTTCTCGCAGATGATCTTGATCTTAGAACGATTGTTACCTTGTTGATCTTGCCACTGGTCAAGCTTTAGGCGGCCTTCAATAAAAATCGGACGACCTTTGCTGACATATTGGTTTAAGATTTCAGCTTGCTTACCAAAAGCTTCGACGTCGATAAAAGTTGTTTCTTCCTGCTTCTCGTTGGTATTTTTGTTGTACCAAGTACGGTTGATAGCAAGGCCAAAATTGACCACAGCCATGTTGCTGTTTGGCAGAAAGCGCATTTCAGGGTCACGGGTCAGATTGCCCATGAGCATAACTTTGTTGAGATTAGGCATGATGTATTCCTATTAAATGTTGAACCGGGTTAGGCGGGGTAGGCCACACTGATTCTTGCATGACCCGGATCAGGTTAGCGTTTCAGGGATTAAACTAATCTTGTGGCACTGCGGCTGCAGTACGTCGGCAGGATTATTCAGCAGCAGGTGCATCTTTGGCTGGTGCTTCAGCTGCAGCAGCTTCAGCAGGTACATCCTCAGTCTTAAGAGCAGCTTCTGCGGCAGTTGTCTTTTCGCCGTCTTTGATGGCTGCGATTTCAGTTTCACCAAGATGATCACCACGTGTGAAAAGCACACGGACAATCTGCTCGCTGAGGTTACAGTCACGCTCAAGCTTGGCGAGATTTGCACCTTCAACATTGAACAGTGTTTGGATGTACAGGCCACGCTTCATGCCATCGATCGGGTAAGCAAGCTTGCGCTCATCCCATTTGTTCATGGCAACAACTTCAGCTTTCGCGCGGTCGAGAAGAGTCTGGACTTGTTCCATGGCACCATTCAGATCTGCACCTGCAGCTTGGCCCATGAGAAACATGCCTTCGTAAAGATGTTTTGCATTGTCGGACATTGGTTCGTCTCCTGCAGCTCGGTCGCCCCTTTGACGGACGGGGGCACTGGCCAGGGCGGGCTGTCATGTACGTAGCGACAGCCTGCCGCCGAGCGGCAATTTCGAGCGAATCATGATATCAGGGATGTACGACCAGGGCAAAGTCACACAACTATTTGTGGATCAATCCCAGCCATACGAAAAACAGCCGACCTCACGACACCAGATCAGGCTATTTATCTGTGTTTCCAAGCTGTAAGACCTGATCATCCGCATGGTACGATGACCGTACCAATGGGCCGGATTCCACATGACGAATCCCCAGTTTTTCGCCAGATTCTTTGAAAGCCGCAAACTGGTCAGGTGTGACCCACCGTGAAATCGGTAGATGATTCCGCGTCGGCTGTAGATACTGCCCGATTGTCAAAATATCACACGTCTCATGCACGCCAGGGTAAGTTGCTGCGGGGTATATAAGCGATTGCATCTCATCCGACAGATCAATAGGTGGTGACGGCTCGTGATGAGCCCAATGTGGATTTGAATGCTCAAACAGGTAGCCGCCGCGCTTCAAGGGTGTATCCGATGCGCGGTCCGGTGCACCAATCCCAGAGATTGTTCGATCCAGCGTCACACCCTCCGGGAATCGACGATCCGGGTTTGGCGGCGTGACGTGATCAACAATATTTGTATCTGGATGATCTATAGAAACGCCTTCAACCCGCGCTCCTTCTACGAGGTCTTCCATGAGTTGCTGTACCTCATGATCCTCTTCACCGATGCCAACCATGATACCGGTCTTAACCGTCAGTCCCTGTGCTTTGGCACGGCGAAGCAACTCTATCGATCGCTGGTATTTCGCTTGCGGCCGCACCACCGGATACAGCCGCGGAACCGTCTCTAAGTTGTGATTCAAAATCTCCGGCCGCTCCGAGAGCACCAACTGCAATGCATCCCAATTTCCATCAAAATCCGGGATCAACACTTCAATCTGCGTTGCTGGCGAATACCTGCGAATCTCACGGATCGTCTCCGCCCAGATCTCCGCCCCTCCATCCGGTAACTCATCGCGATTCACCGAAGTGATCACAATATGCTTTAGATTCATCAGTGCCGCCGCTTCACCTACTCGGCGTGGCTCGTCTAGATCATACTCTGGCGGACGTCCAGTCTTGATGTGACAAAACCCACAAGCACGTGTGCAAACATCACCCAAGATCATCATCGTCGCCGTCCGCCTCGCCCAGCATTCCCCAAGGTTTGGACATTTTGCCGACTCACACACAGTGTTGAGCTTGTATTTGTCAACAAGCCCACGTGTATCGGCATAACCTTGCCCGCCGGGTAATTTCGCGCGGAGCCAATCTGGCTTTTTACGCTTGATGAAGTCGGCATGGCCGTTGTCGATAACCTGATTGGAAAGGCTAATGTTTTTCACGTGTTTAAGTGTATCGGCGATATCACCCTCGGTAAATTCCATACAGCCCTTAAACCCTCCAAAGGACCGTTTTGCAACCCCATCTTCAGATCGTTATACATAAAAAAACCCCGTGATTACTCACGAGGTCATGATTGACTAAATTGAACTGCAACTTTGGTTTAGCCTGCAGAAACTTCAATGAAGCGTGCCACGCTCTTGAGGTCGTTGATCACGTCGACGGTTGCTTTCACCGTACCGGCTTCGCCGATCTTGCCCTTAAGGATATGAACCTTAGGCATACGGCCAGAGTAAAGGCGACCACCACGCGGCTGCGGGTTAAAGTTGGCTTTATAGGTCGCCTTGAGACGCTTGTTTTCAGTTCTCACATCTTCGTCCTTGCTGATGATGCGGACGAGTGTCTTGCGTGCGGCTTCGTTGGTCGGAGCCTTGACAATCTTGACGTTGACGTTTGAGCCAGGAGTAATATTTTCCAACATGGTTCAGATTCCGTATGGATATCGTGGTTTCTGGGGAAGTATTGGTGGCTGACAATTGTATGTAAAGTCAGCGAGCCGAGTATTTTGTCAGAATAGGGCAGATGCGTCAAGTTGGGGCAACACAAGCACAAACAGACCGAAATGACAGCTGGAGATGGAAAATCTACTCAATCCATCTGGAGGACCTGTTTGATCAACGACGGTGGCACCCCAATCGGGGCAACATGCATGTGCCCGAGATAGGGTTTGGCCGATTCGGCGGTAAACCCCGCCTTTGGTGCCACGAAAGTGATTGTGTGATGGGCCCGTAATGTCGCATTCGATGGTGTCCCCGTATCAACATCCAGTCCTGATGGGGTGTCAATCGCCACAATCATCGGCCCAGACACATTGTTCAGCGTATTGATCAGCGACGAGATCGGCTTCCGAACATCCCCCTCAAAACCCGTCCCCAGAATCGCATCGACGATCATATTTGCTAGCTGAAGCTCGTGCAGATGTTCACGCAGATCCTCGTCCGATACCAACGGCGTGATCCGGAGCTTCATATTCCGACAAATCAGCGCATTGGTTTTCGCATCGCCCGTCAGCGAATCGAGCGATTTTGTCGCATACAAATGAACATCAATATTGTGATTATGCAGGTGCCTGGCAATGACATACCCATCTCCGCCGTTGTTACCCGCTCCACAGATGATTGCCACGCTTGCAAAACCCGGCTTCACCTGTAACTCCGGCAAAATCAGCTTCCGGATAATCCGAGCGGCATTTCCACCCGCATTTTCCATCAATGCCACCCCCGGAATATGAAGCGACTCGATTGCCAGCTTGTCGACTCGTCGAACCTGTGTACGTGTGAGATACGTCATGAACTGCCCCTTGCATGTGGCGCGAATGTTACGATGTCATGAAATGTAAGCTGGCTTCGCAGTAATCTCTTGCCATGATTGAATATATCGAAAGAATAGGGGGGTGCACATCAGGATTCGCAAACCAGATGACCCGATCGGGATCCGGGTTCCGGTAGATTTAGATGCCCTGCCG
Organism: Poriferisphaera sp. WC338; assembly: GCF_050931845.1. Taxonomy (GTDB): domain Bacteria; phylum Planctomycetota; class Phycisphaerae; order Phycisphaerales; family Phycisphaeraceae; genus Poriferisphaera. The sequence goes on along the minus strand of NZ_CP194516.1, from coordinate 1,757,436 downwards.
ATGACCGTCAAAGACCCGCGCCCGCAGCTTCATGCTGCAGGTGAAAGTGATCAATCCTCTAATGCCAGCCAAACCATCGTGCTGGATTGGGACCGCGCACTGGATGACGAGAAGCATCTCCGCCACTGTCCGGTCTGCGGATGCAGTGATTTATATGCGAAAAAGAAGGTTCCACAATTAACAGGTTTCTGGCTGCTCCTGCTTGCCGCCATCATTGTCATGCTCATTTTTGGGCTTCCGATGATCGAATGGCTCCTCGGCGCGTTAATTTGTGTGTTCTTTGCGGATTTGATCATTTATAAGTGCCTCAAGCGTGTACTGATTTGCTATCAGTGCGGTAGTGAATACCAGGGTTTTCCGATGAGTAAGGTATACGGATCCTGGGAGGCAACGACCGCAGAAAAATATCTGCCCGCTTCCAAGAAGGATTAGATTGGGAATCTCGTTGCCGGGTCAAGGAGTTGTTCAATTGGCTAAAACTGCGGCAGACCGCGTATGTGATTCATCGTCCAAACACATCGAAACAAGCGGGAGGACAGAAATGATCAGTGACCAGGGGCAAAACGGTCGACCATTGCTGGTGTACGGGGCAGGGGGACACGGACATGTTGTTGCAGAAGCCGCAACGGCATCCGGATTTAAGGTCCTTGGCTTCATCGATGATCAAGCGAAGCCTGGGGAAACTGGTAACTTACCGCTGTTCCAGTGCGACGACCCACGCATTGCAGATGCTGCCATCATTGTCGCCATCGGTCACAATATGGCTCGCAGACGCTTACTGGAAGATCTCAAATCTTCCGGCCGAGAGATCGTCTCTGTTATTCATCCCACCGCACATGTGGCCGAATCAGCCGTCGTTAGTGATGGAGCATTCATCGGCCCTAATGCCGTCGTTCACACCAAGAGCTATGTTGGCGAAGGTGCAATCGTAAACAGCGGAGCCATCCTCGAACACCATTCAAGACTAGGCGATCATGCGCATCTTGCTCCCGGTGCTGTCACCGGCGGCGAAGTTTCTATTGGTGAGTTTGCATTGGTAGGACTTGGCGCACGTATTCTGCCTCAACGCTCTATCGGCAACGCTGTCACCGTTGGCGCAGGCGCATTGGTCGCAAATGACATACCCGCCAATCTTACTGTCATCGGCATCCCTGCCGTTTCGTACACTGAGCAAGACACTTAAAAATACAAATTGGGTTGACGCATCCGACCAATCGGGTTCTAATCGACGTAACAAAAGATAAGTCAGTGGGTTTTTGTTCTCGTTCCCTGCAGCATCGAAAGGTGTTGTGACAGCTTATTCGTATGGAGAACCAGCATGAACCCGCTGAGAGTTTTATCGTTATGTCTGTCTATCTTCGCAGCCCTCGGCAGCACCCTTTCAATATTTACCAGCCCGGCACACGCCCAAGAAAGCCCATGGTCGATCTCGTGGGATGAAGGTGACATGATGTCCGTCTCCTACCAGGGCGTCCCGATCATTTGGAAATCAACTCAGTATGTCGTCAAACCCGGTTGGTTAGGAACCTACTATGGTGACCGTGTTGAAAAATATAAGACAGAATCCAAAACAATCGACGGTAAACAAATCTTGAAAGTTCAAGGCAAAAGCGAAACTTTTGCCACCCGCTATCAATTCACAGAACTTGACGATAACACACTCAAAATCACTTTCGCTGGCCAACTCCTCAAAGATGTTCCATGTACCGGTGAGATGAACATGGGCTTCTTCAACGCCAATCTTATTCAAGGTAAAAGTTTTATCGCCACCCTACAAGACGGTAAGACCGTCAATGGCCGCGTTCCTGTTTATCCCAAAACCATGGATCGTGCCAAAAACAATCTCATGCCTGGTGCCAAAGCTTTCACCTTCGACAGTATTCTCGGCAAACTCAGCATTCAATTCACTGCCACCCGCCCCATCGAGTTTTTCGATGCACGCAACTATTCCTCCGGCTGGTCAAAAACCTACCCCATGTTCTGGGCAGGCTATGTCAATTGGCCCGGTCAGATGAAAGAGTCAAAAAACCTCAAATGGGAAATGATCATCAAGGTCAATCCCAGCAAAAACATCGCCGCATCCACCATCGCCAAACGCCTTCAAACCACTGCACCCGCCATCCTCCAAACTAAAGCCATCGCCAAAGGCTATCCCAAGACCGGCCAGCTCATCGTCCCGCAACCACAATCCATCAAAATCGAATCTCAAACCATTCTGCTCGGTCAATCGCCTCACACCACCATCTTCAACGCAACAGACAACCGCCTCTCTCGTGCATCTAAGCGCTTGTTAGACAGCTTCGCTGGTATCGCTTCCGCCCCGCCCACTAGATCAACCGACGACCACAAGACCGTCCGCATTTGGATCGCACCCGCAAATACTCTCGCACCATCCGAAGCCGCTGACACCAGCGCCAAATGGTTCACCACCGAAGACGGCTACCGGCTCACCGCCAAAGACAACGGCGTGCTCATCGAATCCGCTTCCATGCGAGGCGCTTTCTACGGCCTGCAAACTCTCAAACAACTCCTACGCATCGACCAAGACGGCTTCGAACTCCCTGCCGCCCAAATTAAAGATTGGCCCGACCTCAAATTCCGCGGTGCACTGTTTTTCCCCGCCGAATCCGGCTACCAAATGGACCGTAAACTCATTCAAAATATCTTCGCCCCCCTTAAGATGAATACCGTCGTCATTGAACTCGATAAAATCAAATGGGACACGCAGCCTGACATCGCCTACCCCGATTCCATCAGCAAAGACAAAGTGCGTGAGCTGGTCAAGCTTGCCCGTGAAAACTTCCTCGAACCCGTACCGCTCGTCAATGTCCCTGGGCACGCCGGCTGGATGTTCAACAACGATCAGAACAAAGATATCTGCGAAGACTGGTCCGCCAAGTACGCGCTCTGTACTAAGAACCCCAAAACATTCGAAACCGCCTACGCCATCTTCGATGAAGCCATCGAGATGTTCGATCCCAAAGTGTTTCACATAGGGCACGACGAAGTCCTCGTGCCTGGCAAGTTCCCAAATCCCGAATGCAACTACTGTGGTGATGAACGCGATGAAACCAAAATCTTCATGGCTTTCATGAACCGCAGCGCCGATTACCTCCGAACCAAAGGCATCCGCGCCATGGTTTGGAGCGACATGATGCTCTATAAAGGCGAAGCCCCCGACGCGACTACCGCAACTTCACAAGCCGCCGCCGAATACTACCGCAGCAATCTTCCAGAAGACATCATCGTCGGCGATTGGCACTACGCCGCCGCCAAAGATTACAAAAGCCAAGCCATCTTCAAAAAAGCCGGTGCGGATGTCGTTGGTTGCACATGGTCCAACCCCACCAACATCTATTACTTTGCCAAGGAAGTGAAAAAAACCGGCAATCTCGGCACCCTGCAAACTATGTGGTGTGGCTTCTTCCCCAACGAAGAAACCATCAAGCTCGCTTTCAAACAATTCAGCGCCCACGTCCTCTCTGCTGAATACGCATGGGGCTCACGCAAAGAGACCCCAGATCAACTCCCCTACGCCGCAGGCGATATCTTCAACAAACTCTACACCCCGCCCACCATCCAAACCACCAGCGGCAACCTCATCGACCTAAACAGCATTGCCACCGTCCCGCACAAAAACTGGCCTCTCCCCGGCACTGGCTACAACCTCGCCCGTCTTCCCAAAGGCGAAGTCAATCTCAACGGCTATACCTTCCTCCTCAATGACAAAAAACTCGTCATGCTCGGGAGCAGCCCCGCCACACCCAATGATGCCATCCAATCTCTCACCATCAGCACCCCCAACCTTATCTGCAACAGCATCGCACTTCTGAACGCCGGTGCCACCAATGTCATGCCCAACACCAAACTCGCCACCATGACTGTTACCTATGCAGACAACAACACCGAAACAATGGATCTCATCTCCAACCAAAACACCAGTGGCCTCATCGCAGGCAAAACCTCTACCACGCTCAAAACCGGCTGGATGGGACGCGGCGCACAAGGCGGACGCATGGCCATGTTCATCACCGACTGGCAAAACCCACACCCCAACTCTCCCATCATGTCCATCACCTTCACCCCCGCTACTCGCAAAGCTGGTTGGCTACTCGCCGGCCTCACGCTTCTCGATTAAACCCACTCAAAATAGCAACAAAAAAAAGCACGTCATAACTGGCGTGCTTTTTAATTTCTTATTGCTGTTAAAATTTAGTCCTTCACCAGCAGCATCACCACATGGCACGCAATCGAACGATTTTCCCCGAGTGAATCAACCTTCTCATGCGTCTTACCTTTGAGGTTCACCTGATCAAGATCACATCCCAATAACTCCGCCAGATTCTCACGGATCTTCGCCTTGTGCGGCGACAGCTTCGGCCGTTGCAGAATAATCGTGATATCCATATTCCCAATCCGATACCCCACTTCGCGCATCCGCCGCACTGCTTCCTCCACAAACACAAACGAATCCGCACCCTTCCACTTCGGATCGTTATCCGGAAACAGCTGCCCGATATCTTCCATCGCCAGCGCCCCCAGAATCGCATCCGTCACCGAATGATAGACCACATCACCATCCGAGTGCGCATCACATCCACGATCGTGCTCAAGATGTTCACCACCGACGATCAGCTTATGCCCCGGCTCTAACCGGTGCAAATCAAATCCATGTCCAATACGAAAGGGAAGGGCAGTCGCCATATCATCTCCAAAGTGTAGCCATCACATAACATCTATGACTTACTTCAATCCATACTCTTTCAGCTTGCGGTACAGCGTCCGCTCGCCAATCCCCAACATCTTCGCTGCCGCCTCACGGTTCCCCGCACTGATCCGCAGCGCATTGCGGATTGCCTGTTTCTCAATCTGATCCAGCCGCAAGCCGCCCGCTTCGGTGATCGTTGTTTCCGACGCACTACTTGTTGGTGGTAGCTCGCCCGAGGCGGCTCGAATTTCCTCCGGCAAGTGCTGCGGATCAAGCCGTCCTTCACCGGCAATAATCACCATATTCTGCACTACATTGATCAACTGCCGCACATTGCCCGGCCAGCTAAACTGTATCAGCAATATGTTCAAATCCTCCGAAATCTCCGGCACAGGCTTCTCAAGCTGCTGCGCAAACTGCTGCGTGTAATGCTTCACCAACAGCGGAATGTCCTCCCGACGTTCACGAAGCGCCGGAATGTGCAACTCAACACCCTTGATCCGGAAATACAAATCCTCTCGGAACTCGCCATCCTTCACCCGCATTTGCAAATCTCGGTTCGTCGCTGAGATCAACCGCACATCCACATGCGACACCTTGTTTGCGCCTAGCCGCACCACTTCCCCCGACTCCAGCACACGCAACAACTTCGCCTGCATGTTCAGTGGCATGTCCCCCACTTCATCTAAAAACAATGTCCCGTTGTTCGCATACTCAAACCGCCCCTCACGTTCACGGTCCGCACCCGTAAATGCGCCGCGCACATGCCCGAACAACTCATCTTCTAAAATCGATTCCGACAGCCCCGCACAATTCAGTGGCACAAACTGCTTCTTCGTACGCTTCGAATTATTGTGAATCGCCTGTGCCACAAGCTCTTTCCCCGTCCCACTCTCGCCGGTAATGAGCACCGGAATATTCGACGGCGCAATCTGCCGCATCGTTTGGATCATCGCGCGTATCGCTGGCGACTGACCAATAATCCCCTCAAACCCATAATGCTCATCAATCCGCTGCCGCAGATCCGTGTTTTCTTCCCGCAGGAATACCGTGTTAATCGCGTTGCTGCAAAGCGTACGAAGCACATCCAGATCAATCGGCTTCTCAATAAAATCAAACGCACCACCTTTGATCGCCGCCTTTGCCGTCGGCACATCGCCATGCGCCGTCACCATGATCGTTTCGGCATTGTTCTGCGTTCGACGAGCTTCCGCCAAAACTTCCAGCCCGTCTTTCTCACCATCCATCGAAAGGTCTGTCACGATCAGGTCAAACTGACCATGCGACAATTCCTCACGAGCAGTCGGCAGATCATGTACTAACGTGCAAACATGACCGATCCGGCGAAGCCCCTCGGCCATCACCTCCGCATGCTCAACCTCATCATCAACCACAAGAATCTGTGCTGTCGGCGTGTTCGTACTCATGTGCTTTCTGCGTTTGATTCGGCCCCCTTACCCAGAGAGCCCGATCGTGTTATTCTGGTAGCCAGCCGCGGATTCGCCCGCAGCAGAACAAACAGAAAGTATACCGAGAAAACCATGCAAGGTTCGAGTTCACCCCTGAAACGCGCACAACAAGCCGCCACCCATCCTTTCCGTGTCGGCTGCGTCAGCTATCTCAACGCCAAGCCTCTCATCGAAGGCCTCGCCGAAACTGGCGCCGCCAAGATCGACTACCGGGTTCCCGCGGCACTCCTTGCCGGCCTGGAATCAGGCGAAACCGACCTCGCGCTCTGCCCATTCATCGACTACTTCCGCAGCAAACAGGAACTCGTCATTGTCCCCAGCGGCGGCATCGGCTGCGCTGGCCCCACCCTCACCGTTCGGCTCTTCAGTCAGATCCCGCTCCCCGATGTCACAGACGTCTATGCCGACACCGACAGCCACACCAGTGTTGCACTCCTCAAAATCCTCATGTCGAAAATGTACCAAACCGACATCAACCTCATCGACTACGATGCGCGCGAGCATACCAGCGGCGGCAAACTCGTCGACAAACCAGAGGCCATGCTCCTCATCGGCGACAAGGTCGTCTCCGACGCGCCCTGCGGCTGTGCCTATTCACATCAACTCGACCTCGGCCAAGCATGGTGGGAGCTCACCGGCAAGCCTTTCGTCTTCGCGGTTTGGATGTGTCGCAAAGATGCCGCACTCGCCCGCCTCCCGATCTTGCTCTCCGAACTCCAACTCCAAAACGATCATCGCATTGATGAGATCGCCGAAACCTACGCACCCAAGCATCACTGGTCAGTCAAACTCGCCCAGCAATACCTCGGCGACATCCTCCGCTATACCATCGGCAAACCTGAACTCGAAGGCATGAAGCTCTTCGCACAAATGGCTGGTGAAATGAACCTTATCTCAGACAATCGACCACTACGTGTCATGACCGGTAGCCGATTCTAATCCTTGTCTTGAAGTTGGAAACAAACCCGATGGGCAAGCCCCGCGAGGGATCACAAAACCCCAAAAAAAACGGCGTCAACCGAGAAACGCTACCACCCATCAGGGGAGGGCGCAAATTCATTTGCCCTGAAATTCAAGACTTATGCAAGCAATTGCTTTTCAGCCCCGCCGCACAAAGACACAAGCAATTCCTCCGCGCCGAACAACTTCACGATGAAATACAGACCAACCAAAACTACCCCCTCGAATTTCTCATCTACAAAATCACCAACCGTCGACTTGGTTCAAGCGACGCCATCATCCTTGCGGGCAGAGCCATCCGCCCTGACCTCCGACTCATGATCGACCAACTTACCGACTCTCTCGAACTTTCACCCAGCGATCTACAAGAGAGCATGCTCAGTACACAACAGCTTGCTGCGCAACTAAACATCAGCACAAAAACCCTCAGCCGCTGGCGTAGTCAAGGACTCCGCTGGCGTAAGATCCGTGTTATCGCCAACCGCCGTAAACAAGTTCTTTTTACGGAGCAAGCCGTTGAACTTTTCAAAAACGCCAATCACTCACTTATCGAAAACGCAAGTAACTTTGTCCGCCTCAATGATACACAACGCGAAGACATCCTAAACGCAGCCCGCAAGATCACCGCAGAAAATCCATCTTTTTCATTCAACCAAGTTGCCACCCAAGCTGCCGCGCAAACTAGCACCGCGCTCGAAACTGTCCGCTATCTCCTCGAAAAACACGACAAAGACCATCCAGACAACGTTATCATCCAGCAACCTCACGGCCTGCTCAATCAGAAAACCACACAACTCGTTATCCGCGCTTACCGTCGCGGGATTAAACCTTCTCAAATCGCCGAACGCATCGGCCGCTCACGCACAACCATTTTCCGTATCATCCTTGATCATCGCATACGTGAACTTGATTATTTTGATCTCACCTACATTACCTCCCGTGTGTACGATCGAGATGATGCTGACGAAGTCATCCTCGGTCGTGATCTTGATCAAATCCTTGATTATCACAAGCTCGACGCCGCAGCGATTGATAACCAATCACTCCCCGACGCCATCCTTACCTTGTTCCAAAAACCCCGTCTCAAAGATACTGCCATCCGTTCACTGATGGTTCGCTATCACTATCTCAAATTTAAAGCAACACATGCCCGCAACACGCTTGATCGTAAACATCCCAAAGCTGGCGACGTCGATAGCTTCATGCAACTGATCGAACAAATCGAATCTATCCGCAGCATTATCATCCAATCGCACCTACCGATTGTACTATCACTGGTTAAACGTCAACTCATTGATCACCCACAACACCGCGCGGGCCTTGTAGTCAGCCTCTTAGTATTCGCGATCAACATTCTCGGCAATACCATCGATCATTACGATCCGAGCCGATCCACAACATTCAATACATCCATCAAGAACCGCATTTTGAAAGAACTTGCAGTCAAACAAGCGGCAATTGAAAAGAGCGGGAAAGCATCCCGCAGAGAAAGCGAATCAATGCTCGTAGATAAACTACAAAAGCAGATTGATCGCGTCACATCGTTACCAAGAACCGCCTGACACCATCATGAGTACCCACGTGGTTTTAAGCCTGATACGCGCTCGCCATGTATTCGTAAAATAAAAGCGATACAAACGTCACACCAAAGAATAAAATCAGCACGATTAGCCCACACGCCACATTAAACCAAAACATCGGAAGGCTTGCCGTAATAGCAAGTGCAAGCAAAACCATCAGCTTCGAGGCAAATGTTGAAGCCGCCATCGTCCACTTGATGATGCTGAATGAAATCGCAAAAATCCAGAATGGGTACAGAAAGACAAAGATACTCATGCTCACATCTGGTTCCACCAACCACGCAAAGAAGCCGAAACACAACGGCACAAAAAATAGGATCGCTGGGATACCGACCTGATATAGGATCGGATGGACCAATGCCGCATTGCCTTTCGGCGAATCTGCATAAGAATAGCGATCATTCGGATTAAACGATCGGCCGCATTCCGGGCATGTCCGCCGAGTCAAACCTCGCAAATTGTAACCGCATTCCAAACAGAAAAAAGACAGCCCCACATACTTGCGCGTCTCAAAGCGCATGCGTGGATGATCCTCCAGCGATTCGATGCGATGTTGCGTTGCTCCCGATTCTAAATCATAGGGATCAAAGGTATCGACATGCTGCTTTGGCGGCGTATCACCCGGAATTGGTTCTTGGCCCGTCATGTTCAATAAACTAACAAATTTCGCATTGAAATGGCAGTGTTTTTAATCATTGCATTGTCGTGCGATCTTGCACCAATACAGCAATTGCGCCAAGTCCAGCGGCAATAACTGAAGCCACCACATGAAGCGGTGCACCGAGGATAATGCCGATCAACACCATGATGAACATCTTGACCGAAGTTTTGTTGTATTTCACTGCGCGAAGGAAAAAAAACAGCGAAGCAAAAAACCAAATGGGGTAGGTCACGGCAAACAGATAAAACGGTTGATTCTGAATGTATGGCAACCAAAAAAAGAACACCAACCCACCGACAAGTAGTAACAAGGGGCCAAACAGTACCCCCCATCCTTCGGCAAATGAATTATCAATAGGGATCGGCGTCCGCGAGATTGTGCTTGGAACCTCAGGATTAAACTCGCGGCCACATTCTGGGCACGCTCCTGCAGGCAAACCCTTCAAATCATGGGCGCATTTCAAACAATAAACGCGCAATTCCTTGGGCGCAGTATCTGGACGCTCATCCTCATTCGGCTGCGAAACTTGCGCCTTCGGCTTCTTAGATTTAGATGAAGGTCCAAAACGCGGATCATCATCCAACGGCAACGTCGGAATTTCTTCCTCTTGCGTATCAGCCAACTCGTAAAGGTCCTTGTCATCCGGCTGATCAGCATCACGATTACGCTTGTGTTTACTCATGAATGAACGTCCTGCATCCTTCCAACCGCAGGCAGGAAGATGATATTAGCGTGTTTTTCTAGCGTTTAAGTAGCTGCTCGCGTTGGAGCATAACCTTCAGTGTGTGACAGACCAACTCAATCTGCGTATCGTCGAGGTTATTGTAAAACGGCAATGCGATGGTGCGATCCGAGATCGATTCCGCAATTGGGAAATCACCGCGTTTGAAGCCGAAGGTTTGGCGGTAAAACGGCTGAAGATGGATGCATGGGAAGTAGTTTGAAGCGCCCACTTCATGCCGACGTAAGCCGGAGATAATGCGGTCGCGTTCGGTCGCGCCGTAGGATGGCGACAGGCGAACCACAAAAACAAACCACGAAGTGCAATCCCCTTCACCGGGATTGACATTGGGGAGCATGAGGTCGTCCCAATCCTTCAATCGCTGGATGTACTGGTTGGCCACAGCAGTGCGCTTTTCAAGGAACGAATCGAGGCGACGCATTTGCGAGACGCCTAGGGCGCTGGCGATTTCAGAGAGACGGTAGTTGTACCCAAGCCGATCGTGAGCAAGCCAAGAACCACAAGCATCGCCAGGGACCGTCGAAGTCGCTGGTGGTGAGGCCGCTTGCGGGCCACTCTCCGGGCGACCTTGATTGCGCATTGCACGACAAGCATCGGCAAGATACGAATCATCGGTGACGATCATGCCGCCTTCACCGGTGGTAATCTGCTTGTTGGGATAGAAACCAAAAACCGAAGCACGACCAAACGAGCCAGCAGGCCGATTGCGGCAAGTTGCCCCGAGCGCTTCGCAAGCATCTTCGATCAGAGGGATCTCATGATTGCGCGCGATCTTTTCAATCTGGTCCATGTGCCGGGTATTGCCGAAAACTTCAACAGCAACGATCGCCTTGGTTTTGGGTGTGATGGCTGCTTCGAGTTTGGCCGGATCAAGATTGAGTGATTGCGGATCAATGTCAACAAAGACAGGGGTCGCGCCTACCATGAGGATGCAGTTAGCCGAAGCGATAAAGGAGAAGGGCGTAGTGATGACTTCATCACCCGGTCCGATTCCGAGGGCAATCATGAGCAGGTGTAGACCGGCAGTCCCGGAGGAAACTGCAACTGCTTCGTGCCGTTGACATCGCTCCGCAACAAGTTCTTCAAACAGATCGCGGCGTGGTCCGATGCTGAGCCGACCTGATCGCATGACTTCAGTCACAGCGTCGATGTCGGCCTGGGTGATATCGGGTTGACTCAGTGGAATTTCACTCATGGTGGGTACTTGCTTTCAGCACGCCGGGCAGGGCGTGAACAACACAGATAAACCGCTACGAACATATCGTATGCCGGCAGATTATTTCAGGGCTTGAATAAACCGACCAGTATCGGCGCCAATGTATTTCAGGTATTGCCATGCCGCTTGAATGCGCAACGAGGTTTGAAGCCCGCTACCGCCACGCACAACCAGCGCCATGTCTTTCAGTTCGAGTTCGGTGAGCTGCTTGTTGTCCTTCGCAAGCAGTAGAAGTGCAAGATAGTCTGATTCGGGGGTGCCGAAGGTATCACCGTCTTGGATGAACATAGACCCGCCGGGCGTCTGCGAACGAACCAGCCCAAGCAAGATGGCTTGCTTCAATTCCGGGTCAACCGCGGTGTCGCTGAGAATCGGCCGCATGAATCGCAAAGCCATCTCAGGCGACAATTCAAACAAATACTGTGCCGCTGTCACCGATTCATCTAATCGCGTCAGGCGATGACGTGGATCGCTCTCTTGATACGAATAAATGATGCTAAACAAAATAAGCTGCGCATCCTCTGGTGACGCAAGCGTGTTAGCATATTTGATCGCCCAACTGTTAATTTTTGAATGCTGAAAATCTACTAGCGCAACCACTTGATCCGCAATATCACCACCTTTGGTGCTGATCGAGATCCCTGCTACGCCGATTTGTTTTAACATCGGATTCTCAGAAGTAGCCAGAAACTCAAATTGGCTCTGTGAAGATTGATACGGTGCCACGCGTAGCGCATCAATCGCATACCGATACTGGTAGGCAAGGCTGCTGGTGCTTTGGAATGTCTGTTTCCATACCTCAACAGCGGCGGGATGATTAAACCGAAGCGCCGTTTGAAGCGCAAGCGGCTTGAGCTTGGGATGCACGTCAGGTTCTTGCGCAATACGCAAAGCCCAATCAGCAGCCGATTCCATTTCACGCGCAAGCACAATCTCAAGAAGCTGACCACGAATCGGATCGCGTTGCGAATCTTGCAATTCGTCCAGCATATCCAGCGCAGATTTGCCGCGAGGATCACCAAGCTGATGTAAAAGCAGTCCCGCCAACCCAGAACGTGCGGGCTTGTCACTCTTGATCGCCTCTTCAAGTGGGGCCATGTGTCCTTGCGTAGCCAGTGATAGACGCTTGGTGAGAATCAGCATCTTCACACCGATGTCCAAGCCCGGCCATTCGAGCATGACCTTGAGTTGATCGTCAGTGACCAAATCTGAGTCCATCGCCGCAGTGATGATCTCTCCTTGTGCAAGTGGGTCCGTGACTTCCGCAAGAGCTGCCATATCAAGTGATTGAGATTCAGATATCTCTGCCAAGCCGAGGTGGCCGTGGATCTGGTGCATCGGCGTGGCACTGTCGGCAAGAATATGGAAATAGGGCGCAAGTGTGGGATCTTTGAGGTGCCGCAGAGCACTGATCATGTTGTGCGATCGGCCGTCCCGACTGGGTTGCAATGAATCCTTAAATAGGTTCCGAGCGGCTTCCTGTGCCTTATCCTGCGCTTGAACGGCTACAGTGGGTAATGTGCCCATCGTAAAGACGATCACGCTAAGCAGGATCAGCAGAGGCCGGAAAGGGCGGGCAAAGAGCGGCAAGGGGGTTTCTTTCATTGCGTGTAGTTTACGGGATGTGCCCCCGCGGTAAAGTGGGAACACCGATCCACATTGACCAAGGCCGCCCTGCAGGGGAAACTGTGACGATCATGAGTTATGAACGCAGCAATATCCGCAAGCTCGCCGCCTATGTGCCCGGCGAACAGCCCAAAGTGTCCAAGCTGATTAAGCTGAACACCAATGAGAACCCCTATCCGCCCGTCCCGGCGGTCATGAAGGCCATTGCCGACGTGCAGGGCGATCATCTTCGGCGATATCCCTCGCCCACCGCACAGGGGTTCCGCGAGGCGGCAGCGCGCGTGCATCATGTCGAACCTGAACAGGTCATTGCCACCAACGGCAGCGATGAGCTTTTGCGTTTAGTAATGACGGTTTATTGCGAACCGTCCGGCATGCGCACCAATCAGCCCGGCGGGATCGGTGTGACCAACCCGACCTATTCGCTGTACAGCGTCCTGGCGGATATTCAGGACACGCCTGAAATCGTAGTCGATCTAGATGACGATTATGGCATGCCGAGCGATCTGTCCGACCGCTGGAACGCGGCGGGCTGCAAACTCGGGTTCATCGTCAACCCGCACGCGCCGAGTGGCCGGTTTTATGAGCTACACGAAATCCGTAAAGTTGCAGAGAAATTCGATGGTGTGCTGATCGTGGATGAGGCATATGTCGATTTTGCCGAACACGATGCACTGGAACTGGTGCGGCAACAACCCGATGGCTTGGGTTTGGAGAACGTATTGGTGACACGAACATTGAGCAAGGGCTATTCGCTTGCGGGACTGCGTTTTGGGTACGGGATCGGCAGTCATAAAATCATTGCCGCACTCGACAAGGCGCGCGACAGTTATAACACCGACATCCTTTCCCAAGCCGCAGCCACCACAGCGATTGAAGCACGCGATGCAGTGGCCGAAAGTTGGGAGAAGGTGATCTTGGAACGTGATCGGATGCGGGATGAGCTGGAAAAACGTGGCTACAAAGTGTTTCCAAGTGCGGCTAACTTTTTGCTAACCGTCCCGCCGAAAGGCAGAGTAGGAGCAGCGAAGATCTATCAGAGCCTTGCGGACAAGGGGATTTATGTGCGATACTTCACACACGACAACATGTGCGACAAGCTCCGAATCACCGTAGGGACACCTGAGCAGAATGACGCACTCTACAACGCATTGGACCAAATCAAATGAGCAATCGCACCGCAAACATCAAGCGCAAAACCAACGAAACCGACATCAAGCTTGCATTAGATCTTGATGGCGGAAGCTATACCCATGACACTGGCGTAGGCTTTTTTGATCACATGCTGGATCACATCGCGCGGCACGGCCAACTCGGCCTGAACATCAAAGCTGTCGGCGATACGCATGTCGATGATCACCACACCGTCGAAGATGTCGGCATCGTGCTAGGCCAAGCCATCGAAGAAGCACTCGGAGACAAACGTGGAATCGAGCGGTACGGCTCGGCGGACGTGCCGATGGATGAATCGCTCGCGCGAGTGGCGCTGGATCTTTCAGGCAGGCCCGCGTTGGTGTTCAACGTTTGCTTCAAATCCTTCGGCTCCGACCCCGCCAAAATTGGTCAGTTCGACGTGCAACTGGTCAAAGAGTTTTTCAATGCTGTCGTGAACAACGCCAAGATGAACCTCCACATCGAAGTGCCGTGGGGTGAGAACAACCACCACATCGCTGAGGCGATCTTCAAAGCTTTCGGCCGAGCACTGCGGCAGGCGATCAGAGTCACGGGCGATCAGATCCCCAGTACCAAAGGCTCGCTGTAAAAGCGACGAAACACCACGCGCCCGCCGCTGCTGAATCATCATCGACTATCCACAAACACCTGCCTCGTCAAAAGGTGAGACGTGGTTTTGTTTCGCTGCCCTGCATGTAATACTCGCAAATCCATGGAATTACGGGTATAAAATAAGTTCAGTCATGCGTCAGGACAGTCACGTTCTGGTGTTTTCGGAGGCCGAGACACCCAGTCCGGGAGCGGTAAAACAGCCGAGGGGTTCATAGAATCACTCAGCCCCTCCAGTGGGTCAATCCTTGCATATGCAGGAAAGTGTTACGAAACGATGAATGTACAGGCATTGAAAGATCTGGTTCCCAGGCGAGACCAGCCACTACACCAGTATGTCAAAGACACAGTGGTGACCGCGATTGAAACCGGCCATTTCAAGCCCGGTGAGCGCATCAACAGCACACAAGAACTCTCACGGCAACTCGAAGTTTCTGTTGTCACCGTCCATCGTGCCTTACAAGAACTCGTCAGCAACGGCATCCTCGACCGAAGACAAGGCCTCGGTACATTTGTCGTCGATCAAAACGAACGCGAACGGCAACTCAAACAGCTGCTCCGCATCGGCGTCGTCATTCGTGCCCAAGCCATGATCGGTGACTACTACTACGGCCAACTCATCGAAGGACTCAGACAAGCGGCCAACAAACACCGCGTCGAGTTAACGATGAAGCACTATGAATCGGATCTTGCTAATCCATGCCACGCTTACATCCACATCAACCCGATGCAGAACGAGGTGTCGTACTTCAATTCACGGCTGAAGAAAGATCTGCCAGGCGTGGTATTGTCAGCGAATTCTGAATTTCCGAACATTGCTTCGGTTGGCGTGGACAATGTTGATCTCGCGAAACAGGCAGTTGATCATCTTTATCAGATGGGGCATCGGAAGATTGCCTACATTGGCGGGCCGCTAATTCTGTCGGACAATTATGACAGGCAGAAAGGTTTCCTCGAACGCTGCAAAGAAATCAAACTTGATGTGGATGAGGAACATATCCTACTCTCACAAAAATCAATGTTGAGCCAAGAAGAAAAAACACAACTCAACACGATGTTTGCTTCAAGCAATCGCCCGACAGCAATTTTTGCAGCTGGTTTTTACTTCGCACTCAATGCATATGAAGTCGCAGCCCGTCTGCACCTGAAAATCCCACAAGATCTCTCAGTAATCGGTGTAGATGATCCGCGTAGCAGCATGTACCTCTTACCGCCGCTCACAACGATGCGACAACCCTTGGTTGAGACGGGACACGCCGCACTGTCGTTGCTAGTTGAATATCTTCGAGGTGAGACATTGCAGCTTCAAAACCAAACGTTGCGATCAGATTTGATCATTCGCCAATCTACCGCTGCGGCTCCGAATCTGTAAGCCAATCACAACTTTTGCCCTCAGCACTGCTGTTGTGGTTTGTAGCATGTCTATTGGCGTTCTATGCCTGTCAGTGGCGCTTGTGCAAATCAGATGAGCAACAGGCAAAGCCATCCGCGTGCTGATACAATCCTCCCATGAGGATTCTGCTGACCAACGATGACGGGATTGACGCACCGGGCCTTGGCTGTCTTTATGACGCAATCAAGGATCTAGGCGAAGTGCATGTGATTGCACCAGCGAAAGTTCAGTCTGCTACCAGCCATGCCGTGACGTTCCACCGCCCGATCCGCGTGGAGCAAAAAACAATCGGCAATTTTACCGGGCTGGCAGTACATGGTCGCCCAGCAGATTGCACCAAACTTGCGATTGAAGAGTTGTTAGATGGGCCAGTGGACTTGGTGATCAGCGGGATTAATGCTGGCGCGAATATTGGGATCAATGTGATCTACTCCGGGACGGTCGCGGCAGCGATGGAAGCCGCATTCATCGGTGTCCCCGCCATCGCGGTAAGCTTGCATGTTGGGGATTGGGAAAATATTGATTGGGAAACCGCGGCCAAGCACGCACTCGACGCCATTCAATTCGTGATGTCCGGCCCGCTACAGCCACACAAGGTTGTGAATGTGAACATCCCAATACTCGACGGCGGGGTCGTACCGAAGGGGATCAAGGTCGTGCCGATCTCACATAGCCCAATGGTGATGAAGTATCGCCAAGACCGTGACGATGATGGGCACCAAACTTACGAAGTCTGCAATGAAATGGAATTTGCACGGCACGATGCGGATACGGATCTGGATGCGATCTTACAGAAATACATCACGATTACGCCGTTGCATTATGACCTGACACATGAAGCGCAGATGCGAGCGTGGGAAACACATCTGGAGAAATCTGGGCGTACCTGTGTTTAGGTGAGTCTATCTGACGCTTAGACGCGTGGATTTTCAATGTGATTCATGGTGGAGCCGAACGATGAGCGACAATACAACGGCCATAAGTGACCCGAACCGGGAGCCGCTCGAGCAGTTGAAGGACATTCTGAATTCCGGAAATGTCGAACAGCTCGAATCGTTCGTGTATGAGCAATCATCAGGTGAGATGGCGCGTACGGTTTCGTTGTTGGATGAAGAGGAGCAGAAGAAATTATTGACGGTTCTCCCAGCCGATGCGGCAGCGTGGCTGGTGGAAGAACTGTCCCACGGGCAAGCTGCGGACATTATTGAAGAACTGCATCCGGAAGACGCTGCGGACATTCTCGATGAACTTCCATCCGACGAACAAGCCGACATTATTGGCGAACTGGACGAAGACGACGCCGAGGCGATTATTGATCGCATGGAGCCGGAGGAAGCGGAAGATGTTCGGCTGCTCAGTAAATACGAGCCGGATACCGCCGGTGGCCTGATGATCACCGAATACCTTGTCTTCAAAGAGCAGATGACCGTTGGGGATATGGTCGACGATCTGCGGAAGCATTCGGATGAGTACCACGAGTATGATGTGCAATATTTGTATGTAGTGGATGATACAGAACGACTGCATGGGGTGGTTCGAATGCGCGATATTGTGATGTGCCGCCCCGATGTGAAGGTCAGGGACATCATGATGCCGAGCCCGAAATCGGTGATGGTGAATGATGATCTTGATACGCTTGAAGATTTCTTTGATGCGATCTTCTTCAATGCGGTGCCGGTACTCGAAACGAATGGCAAGATGGTTGGCGTCATAAAACGCGCGGATATTGAAGAAGCGCTGGGTGACCGGACGGATCGACAACTCATGCGGCTGGGCGGGATTATTGCTGGGGATGAAATGCGGACCATGCCGACATTCCCGCGTGCCGCAAGACGATTAGCGTTTTTGGGGCCAAATATTTTTCTGAATCTCCTCGCAGCCAGTGTGCTACTGATGTTTGAAGACACAATCAAGTTGATCCCGGTGCTGGTTATTTTTATGCCAGTCCTTTCGGACATGTGCGGCTGCTCGGGGAATCAGGCTGTGGCAGTGTCGATGCGCGAGTTGGCATTGGGTTTGGTTCGGCCATCTGACATCTGGCGAACTGTAGTGAAAGAAGCATCGGTCGGCATCATCAACGGCTGCCTATTAGGATTGCTAACAGGATTGATTGCATGGGGGCTAAGCTCATCATGGGGGATCAAATCATTCAGCCAGCCGGAAGTGGCGTTCATGCTAGGTGGCGTGATCATGATGGCGTTTGTGATCAATTGTATCGTGGCGGTCATTATTGGCGGAACGGTACCGCTGATCTTGAAGGGGATGAAACTAGACCCGGCTATGGCCTCGGGACCGATCTTGACGACGATTACGGACCTATGTGGTTTTTTCCTGATTTTTGGGCTTGCAACGTGGCTGGTACTGCCGCATCTCGTCGCCCAATAAAACACGATTGAATGTATGGCAAAGAAAAAAGCATCAAGCAAGAAAACAGATTTCAAACCAGACGCAGACACACGCGTCCTGGTGCTGCATGGTCCGGATGAAATGAAGAAGCGTGAGCACTTAGCTGCTTTGCGGAAGGTACTCGACAAAGTACATGGTGAAACCGAGACATTCACATTTGATGGTAAAGCGGCAACACTTGCAGATGTCTTTGACGAAGTGCGCGGCTATTCGCTCATGATGCAATACAAGATCGTGATCGTGGACGATGCAGATCAGTTTGTAAAAAATCACCGTGATGCGCTAGAACGATACGCCGATAGCCCGGTAGATCATGCAACGCTGGTGTTGCGTGCTGGCACATGGAATCGTGGCAATCTCGATAAAAAAATCGCAGCCATCGGTGGCATCATCAAATGTGAATCCGCATCCGAAGCCGACGCGGTCCGCTGGGTCATTAAGAAAGCTCAAACAAGCTACAACGCCACACTGGAGCAAGGTGCTGCGCAACTACTGGTCGATCGCCTCGGTGCGGACATGCTCATGCTGGACACAGAGGTGGGCAAATTGTCGCTGATGAATGAGTTGGATGAGAATGGGCATTCGACGATCACACAGACACTTGTCGAACGAACGACACAAAAAGGTTCGGATGAAGATGCATGGACGGTGCAAGAAGTCATGCTGCAAGGGATCATTCAGGGGAACATGGGACCGACCTTGGAAATGGTACATGAACTGGTAGATCTGTCGGGGCAGCCGGACGTTTTGGTGATGTACTTTGTGGCGGACCTGATTCGAAAGCTGGCTGTTGCACGGAGCATGAAGCTAGGCGGGGTGAACGACGGCACAATTGCGAAGGAGTTAAAGCTCTGGGGCCCACGTCAGCAACTGTTTTTCAAAGCACTAGGGATACTGGCTGGCAAGCGTGGGGCACTTGCTGAGATATTCGACGATATCCTCAGGCAAGACAAGCGAAGTAAGAGCGGATTCGGCGACACCGTCCGAAATTTGGAATGCTTCTGTGTGCGTCTGTCCGATAGGTAGCACAAGACGGCAATCTTGTTTACCCAGATATTTTTCCCGAGAAAAGGGGAGCAGGATGGATCAGAACGCTTTCTTAAGTTAATCTTTACATGTTGCATCAGCTCAGGATGAGCGATCTTGGCCGGCACATGGCCACTAATGCAGGAGGCATTCATGCGACAGACTATCAAGCTAAACAACTTATCACTTTGCATCGTGCTCGTTGTCATGACGGGGCTTTCTTTCGGCTGTGCAGGCTCTGATAAAACATCCTCAAGCAAGAAAACCAGTATTGAAGAAATTGAGATGACACCCGAAGAGGCCGACCGCATGATCGCGTACATGCAACGGATCAAGCAGCAGCAACGTGATGGACAATCACCTGGCCGCAGGCCGACCGCTTATTTTGAGGATGATCCAAATCGGCCAAAGCATTACGCGCCGCAGCATGCACAAAACACAACCCCAGGATCACAGGGCAGGGCAACCGCCGGAGCAAACAACAGCGAAGTACAGTTTGCTGAAACACAACCAACCACCAATGCACAAGCAGCCCCGATCGTGTCACCGCCAACGGTGCAGATGAACCCGCCGCTTGAAGAATTATCACAGAAACAATTACTTGATGAATTGCAAAAACGCGCATTGGCCGGCAGTCGATCTGAATTGCAGAAAGCAATCATATCTGCGTCATTAAGTTTGGCGGATACTGAGCAGGCATTTAATGCACAAGCTATATTGAGCTTGACACCAAAACAAAAACTCATGGTTGAGCGATACCACGCCATGCTGACTACATTGGTCACTCAATCCGGTGATGAACGTTATCGTTTTGACCGCAGTGCGATTCAGCAGCAGATGAATCAGCTCTTTGGCAAACCCCCACTGACGATCCGTAAGGCCGAGCTTTGCAAAGGTGTGTACTCTTACGGCGTATACGAACCGTTTGAAAGCACCACGTTTTTTGCGGGACAGAACAATGATTTTGCTGTTTATGTCGAGCTTGAAAATTATGAGACGGTACCCACACCGGAGAAGCAGTTTCGTGTGGATCTGCAGCAGGAAGTTGTACTGTACGACGACGATGGTCTGGCAGTCTGGCGGCTTGAACCTGCAAATGTGAACGATATTTCACGTAATCAAAGGCGAGATTTTTACTCGTGGCAAAAAATCAGCTTGCCAGCACGACTGGGTGTCGGCGAATACTTCCTTAAAATCCGCGTACAAGATATCAACAGCGGACAACGCGACGAGCTTACCCTCCCCATCACCATGGTCGCCAATCAGACGGCCTATCAAGACCGCATCCGTGACGCGTCACTTCGAACAAACCGTATCGCGCAGCCCAAACAAAAATAAACTTGCCATCCACTTCATAGCATGCTTAAATTCAGCCGCATCATGACTGACACAAACACCACTCACAATCTACATCAAAAGAAATAAAGAGCCATCCTCATGGACATCGAAGCCAAACTCGTTGAACTCGGTTACGAATTGCCCGCCCCACCCAAATCCGTGGCCGCCTATGTTCCGTGGGTGATCTCTGGTAACCATCTGATCCTCTCCGGCCAGCTTCCCATGAAAAATGGCGAACTGATCGCTACAGGACCAATCCCTTCCACCGCTTCACTTGAACAAGCCAAAGCTGGCGCAGCCCAGTGTGCTGTAAACGCTTTGGCCGCAATTTCTGGTGCTTTAGATGGCGACTTTGATCGGCTCATCCGCATCGTTCGGCTAGGCGTTTTTGTTGCCAGCGACATCGATTTCACCGAACAGCATCTGGTCGCCAATGGAGCCAGCGAATTGCTGGGTGAAGTGCTTGGAGATCGTGGAATTCATGCCCGATCCGCAGTGGGCGTGCCATCGCTACCGCTGGGTGCTTCAGTTGAGGTTGAGGTCATGGTGGAAATCAAGGCCTAACCCCGCTCGCCACGGCCGAGAAGACAGGGCACACGCAATTGACATAAAAGGCAACAATGCTCTTTTGTAAAAGCGTCCAAAATTCACATTGATGTCGAACGGACAGGATCTCGTCCGCAGCTGAACGAAAAAATGGCGATTTCATGGCCGACGAGGGCCGAAAAAGTTGCCCAAGCCCAACCTTTACACTTGACGAAAGTCCGATTCTCTAAGACACTTGTGTTACTGAGGAGGACTGTATCCTCAGACTACCTGGCATGCCGCTTACCCCACACGGTGATCGGCCTCTCGAATCAAACTTACTTCGGAGTTTGTCTATGGCACGTGCACGAAGCGGCGGCGGGGGTTCAACCATTGCTGCTGTTCTGTTTGGAATCGGTACGTTCGTCTTCATGATCCTCGCGATCATCTTTTACACGCAAGTCAGCGGTGCTAACGAAGCTGCCGACAATGCGAAAAAAGAGTTGAGCCGCGTGGCGACTAAGATGGACTTGGATCGTGATGAAGTCAAAGCGATCCGTGCCGAAGGTGGCACTGTGGTCAGCGGACTGCTCGATCAAAACGAACAACTTAAGAGCGACCTTAATAACACAGAGAAAAAGGTCAGCGATCTGACTTCTGAACTGGCTGCAGCTAATAAACGTGCCGATGCCGCAGAAGATTCTGCCGAAGCATTCCGCAAGGATGCTGAGAACGCCGTTGCACAAGCTCAAGAAGTCAAAACGCTTTACGCTGCAGCCGGCCAGCAGCTCAAAGCTCGTGTTGACAAACAAGCACAAGATGCCGCCGCACAAACCCAGCGTATCAAAGGCATGGGCGATAAGCTTTCAAGCCAACTTAGTGATACCCGCGGTGAATTGCAGCAGAAAAATGCCGCTTTGGCGCTTAAGCTTGAGCAAGCTAACACCGAAGTCAATCGTCTAACCAAGGTCATCAACGACCGTAAGAAGAGTGGCAGCATCCTCCAGGACATCACCACCAAGGACGGCAATATTGTCAGCCTCCTGCAGGGCCAAGACAAGGTCTATATCAACCTTGGCGCGAACAACAAGATCCAACTTGGCATGACCTTTGAAGTCTTCAGCGGCGACGAAGTCATCCAGCTCACCGATTTCGGTCAACTCCGCGGCAAGGCCACCATCGAAGTCATCAATGTTGACGACAACAGCGCTATTGCTCGCATCACTCAACTCAAGCCAAACCAGTCCGTGTCACCCGGCGACCAGATCGTCAACGCGGTCTACAACCCCAACGCCATCCAGAAGTTTTATGTCTATGGCGATTTCAATCTTAACGGCCAGGGCGCTCCAACCCGCGAAGATCGCAAGCAAATTGAAAGCATGATCGACCGTTGGGGCGGCCAGTTCTCCGAAGGACTCACCGCAGATGTCGACTTCCTCGTCCTCGGTGCGCAACCCGAGGCACCTAAGCCACTCGCTCAAGGCGTCACCGATTCAACCTTGATCACCGAATTCGTCAAGGCTGAAAAGGAATACAAGACCTATCAGGAATTGGTCGGCGAAGCTCGCCTGCTTTCTATCCCAATTCTCAATCAGAACCGCTTCTTGGCTCTGGTTGGTTATTATGAGCGTTAATCCTACGCCCAACTGGTAGTTACAACTGAGCAAAAATAAAATACACTAGGCAGAATGAATCCGTTCATTCTGCCTTTTTTATATCGCTAGAATGAGTCGCTCAGCTAAGATCGCGACAAAGCACCAAGACTCGTGCACGCCAGCATCAGGAATCACCCAATATGGGAAGACGCAAAAAAAACGCATGGAACAATTTGAGCCTCTATATTGCCACCCGTCTCGCAGCGATGGGACTTATGATGTTCGACGCCGAGAGTAACCTGCGTTCAGCAACAGCCTTCGGGCGCATGATGTACAAAATCGACAAACGCCACCGCGAACGTGCTCGAAACAGCATCGCGACCGCATTCCCTGAATGGTCCCCCAAGCAGGTTGAAGATGTTACGCTTGAATCCTTCGAGCAATTCCTCCGCCTTGCGATTGAGGTTATCCACACACCTCGTGAAGTTCAGCACGATACTTGGGCCCGGCAAATCACCGGCCGCAATCTCGCTCCGGTCCTCGAACTACTTAATGCCCGCCAACCTGCCATCCTTCTCACCGGCCACATCGGCAACTGGGAAGTCCTCGGCTACTTCTTGGCCATGCTTGGCTACGGCATCGACGCCATCGCCCGCCCCATTGACAATCCTTACATCAATGATTGGCTCCTCGGCATTCGCGAACGCAAAGGCATGCGTATCATTACGAAATTCGATGCTACTGAGCGTATGGTAAACGTCCTAGACTCGGGCGGTGTACTCGGTTTCATTGCGGACCAAAATGCTGGGGATAAAGGCCTGTTTGTCCCGTTTTTCGGACGCCTCGCCTCGACTTACAAATCTATCGGCCTGCTGGCGATGAATAAAAACGTCCCTGTCGTCTGCGGCTACGCACACAGAATCGGTGCGGGCTTTTCTTTTGAAATGGGTGTCGTCGACACGATATATCCAGAAGATTGGGAGAATCAGCCGGATCCGTTATATTACATCACCGCCAGATACTCTCGGGCATTGGAAACCATGATCCGTATGCGACCCGCCCAGTATCTCTGGATGCATCGGCGTTGGAAAAGTCGTCCACGACATGAACGCTTAAACAAGCCCATGCCCAACGGTTTACGAAAGCAACTTGAAGACCTGCCTTGGATGACGCAACCTGAGCTGGACCGCCTGATGTATACTGAAAAAACAGCTTAACCCTGCCGAACCACACACCGCCTCGTAAAACTGATATAACCATTTCGCCGTAGGTTGCCCCCAGCCATGCGAGATGCAACAATTTGCCATGATGGGCTGAATAATCCAGCCCTTGCATAACAAAGGATTAAGATCATGATCGAAGATGAACCCCTCCGCCTAGACGGCCACAAAGTTTTGATTGTTGACGACGACTACGAAGTCCGAGCTGCAATCGACAATGCATTACAGGCCGAAGGCGCCCTCACACAAACCTGCGGAGATGGCAACTCCGCCGTG
Source organism: Poriferisphaera sp. WC338 (assembly GCF_050931845.1). GTDB lineage: Bacteria > Planctomycetota > Phycisphaerae > Phycisphaerales > Phycisphaeraceae > Poriferisphaera. Next base: position 1,732,913 of record NZ_CP194516.1, on the reverse strand, counting down.
CGTATTTGTGAGGTTGACCCACCTGAGTTGGTCATTTTGGACATGATGCTCCCAAAACGATCGGGTTTTTTGGTACTGGAAAAAATCAAACGTTTTGAAAATGCACCCGCTGTCATCATGGTGACCGCCAATGAAGGCCGCCGCCATCAGCAGTACGCTGAAGCTCTCGGCGTTGATGGCTACTTGCTCAAGCCGGTCCGCCTTGAGCGGCTCATCACCTTGGCGTTGGAACTAACCTCACAAAACGCCACCGAAGAGCAACCCTCCGAGTAATAAGCTCCCTCTCCCTATGCGTCACGCAAACAAGCAACCCCTGCACACGCTGGGGTTTTTTTGTGACCCTTGCGACCTGCCTATCGGCCCGGTCGCATCACTTTTGTCCCAAGCCCCGCTCCAGACAAAATACTCCGAAAAACTTTATAGAAATGCGTAAATGCAGCATGTCATGGTTTCAGTTCAACGGCGAATCAATTATACTGTCCGTATTCTCATAAGCTCGCTTCGCCAAAAGGCTTGGCTCGCTTGCCGCGATCATCGGGAGGCATAACTAAATGATGCGTATGCTCCGTTTTAGACTCACTTGTGTCGTCATATTGCTCGCCAGCTTCAGCTTGGTGACTGGTTACGCATGGGCTGAGGAAGCCAAACTCACCACCAATGAAAACAAGTTGTTCAAGGGGGAGATCAAATCCCAATCAGCCGCCGGCATCGTCATGACTGTCGACGGTGAAGATATGCCGTTTGATTGGCAGAACATCAAGAGAATCTCTACGCTCTCAAAAGTTGAGCTCAAGTTCACCAAAGTGCGAGCTGGTATCAAGAACAGCGATCATGACGCTCGCTACGATTTTGTACTCGATGTTTACGATCAGCAGTTATTTAAAATTGCCGAAGCTGAGCTTAGATCACTTATCAAGCTTGAACCTAAAAATCGCAAATACAACCGCCTCATGCGTGTGATCGAAAATGAGCTTAACAGCCAAACCGATAAGCCATCTGAGCCTGTAAAACCTGCATCCCAAACCACCACCAAGCCAAAATCAAAACCGCAACCTAAAGCAAGCAAACCCACGTACACTGTCGCTGATGCGCCGCCGCTCCTGACAGAAGAAGATGTATCACTCATTCGGTTGTGGGAGTTGCCTGCCAACATCCTCGCAAGCAAGCCGATCGTAACGGTTCAGAAAAAAACCATCGATCGTTTTTTTGATGAGTATCGTGAATCCGAATTCATGCCCAAAGGCAAACGTAAGCAAAACAGCTTCCGCAAACTACGTGGCTACGAGCAGCTAGATGTATTCTTCAATGCCGAAGCTCGCTCGCTCTACCGTGGTATCAAGGTCCACTACGACCCACCATCCATGCGATACTGGCGAAAAAATCTCAATGTCGTATATGTCGCACAATATTTCCAACGACAGTTTGGTCGCGGCCAGATCCCCGGGCTTGTCTTACTGAAACGCAGGCCAAAGTCAGATCAGGAAGCGTACACCAATTTCCTGATTCTGAACGAAGCTCAGAACGATGGGAAACCGTTTATTAACCGCGAGGAGCCGGAAAAATCACTGCTATTGCAGTGGGGGCTCCCACGCGAAGAAGCAGTTTATCCCGCCCCTGAGCAGTCAGGCTGGAAGCCGTATTTTTCGAAACCAGATGATCCCCGGTTTAAGCGGGCGGTTGCATGGATCAAAGGCTTATACAAGCCAAAACCGGATTATGGCGTGAAATCGCCTGTCCCACCCGTAGCCGGCAGCAAGTCCGTTGCTGGTGCTGATGAAAATAAAACAAAAGCTGAGTGATAGCCAAATTTCCGTTATCATAAGCATAATCCACCACGGAGCCCCAAGGGAGGATGCGTGGGGGAGGGGACCGGTCACCGGCAACCTACCGCGGTCGACCAAATCTCGGACAACACCTTATTGGCATGGCCCTAGCGGCTTTCATAAGAGGAATGACGCGTGCGTAAAACCCTGATGATGTTAAGTTCGGTTGCTCTCACCAGTTTCGCTCTGATGGGTTGCGATAAGCAAGCCGCGGAAACACAGTTGGCACTTGATAACGCTATCGCGCAAATCAGCAAAGCTGATGTTGGCTTCGTGCAGCAAACCAGCGCCACAGACAAAACTTTTTCACAAACACGTCTTGAGCAACTCAAGGCCGCGCTCGGTGATTTGAAAACAGTCACCGCCAACGGCTCCGACGCTCAGAAAGTCATCGCAGGTAAACTGCAGGCTGAGATTGAACTCGCTATTGCACGCAGTGATATGCAGGCTGCTAAAGACGCCTATGCCAGCATCGCATCTCAATCGGCTTCAATGCTGAGATATGTCGTCGCTGTCGATAACGCAGATTTCACTGTCAAAGAATTCGACACCAATCAAAACGCACTGTACAAACAGATCAAAGAAGAACAATCACTGCAAAACGAAGAAGTTGCCGCCCGTAACGCGGAACGTGCAACGCTTCAAGAGAAGCTCGACAAGATCAACAATAAGAAAGAAGCTTTCATTGCGAAAGCCAAGGAACACTTTGCTGCAGCCCAAACACTCGACAACCAAGCTTTTACCGCGTCGGGCGATACCAAGTTCAAACTGCAGAATGAAGCTGATGCTGTCCGTCGCAAAGCCAGCCAAGCTATGGCCGAAGCTGACAAACATCAGGCCGCAGCAGATCGCCTTGAAGTTGCGATCAAGCTAAACAGCGTTGCAGCCAAAGCTGGTAAAACGGTGATCTCCGATCTTGATAATCGCCGCGACCTCGCTAAAACCGAAGATGCTGCAGCCAAGCAAAACAAGCAACAAGCCATTGCTGATCGTGACTCAATTTACGAAACGCTGCGGCAAGAATTCAATCAAATTACCAACTCCTATACGCAAGATATCACCGAGAAATATGAGAAGGCCATTGCTGGTGCCAACAAAGCTGTCAGCACATTGAAGAGTGTTCAATCTGCCGCCAAAGGCGCGTCACGTGCTGATCTTCAGAGCAACCTGCTTGTCGCTCTCACCGGCTCCGCTCATGCTTACACCGAATTTTCTGCAACCGCCGCCAGCTTTGGTGACATCCTCAAAGCCATCTTGGCAAACACCGAAGCGGTTTCAGACGATGAAGCAGACGTGATCAACAAAATTTATAACGCTGTGGCCCAGCAACAAGCAGAGGCCATTAAATCCGGCAATGAAATCATCACCGAAGCACTTGACCTTGCCGGTCAGCTTGATGATGAAAATGCAAATGTTTATGTAGCCCACCTGCAGAATTATGCTAGCCAACTTGAAAAATCTTCCCTCGAATAAATGCAAAGCTTATAATTAATCTGAATTTCAAAGACGCTGTGCTCGACAGCGTCTTTTTTATTTGCTCCGTATCCGAAGCAATCGTAGTGCATTAAACACAACCAGTACTGTCGATCCTTCATGAAGTACCACCGCTGGGCCGATCGATAAACCAAACAGCGTCGATGGGATCAAGACTCCGACCATACCCAAACTAATCCATAGATTCTGTTTAATAATATTTTTAGCACCGCGCCCCAACCGAATCGCAAACGGCAACATCTCCAGTTTGTCAGACATCAGCGCAACCTCTGCCGTCTCTAATGCCACATCACTTCCTGCCGCGCCCATCGCAATCCCAACACTTGCTGTTGCCATTGCCGGGGCATCGTTCACACCGTCTCCCACCATCGCGATCACATACTTATCTTTAAGCTCGCGCACGTAATTCAGCTTATCTTCGGGCAGTAAATCTCCCTTTGCCTCGTCTAACCCCACAGATTCAGCTACCGCATCCGCAACGCGCTGATTATCCCCCGTAATCATAATCTGTTGCTTTACTCCCGCCGCTCGTAAATCTTTCACTGCTTGCTCGGCCTTCTCCCGCGGTATATCCATTACTCCCAGCACACCTAACAATTGCTCCTCTTGCACCACAACCATAGTCGTTCGCCCTTGGCCGGATAATTGCTCGACCATCTGATTCATCTGTCCCACATCACCATTATCAAGCTTACCCGACATCATCTCCGCCTTACCCACCAACACCTGTGTGCCGGCATATTGGCCAATCACACCTTTGCCTGTCACACTTTGCACTTCTGTTGCATTCTCAGGTAATTCACTGCCGAGTCTCTCTAATCCATCACGTACAATTGCACTGGCCAACGGGTGATTCGATTGTTTTTCAATCGCAATAGCCGCGTTCAGCAGTTTCTTTTCATCAACACCATCAGCCGCAACAACATCAGTAAGCTGCGGCTTACCCACCGTCAATGTTCCTGTCTTATCAAACGCAATCGCTTCCACTGAACCCATCACCTCTAGCGGGCCGCCCCCTTTCATCAGTACCCCACCTTTTGCTGCAGAGGCAATCCCACTTAGAACTGCGCTAGGTGTTGCAATCGCAAGCGCACACGGACTCGCCGCAACTAACACCGCAATCGCGCGATATAAACTTTCATTAAAATCTTCCGGCAAGATCACCCATGCAAACAACAACAAAATGACAAATATAATTACGGCCGGTACGTAATATCGTTCAAACGCACTGGTTAGTTTCTGTGTCGGCGACTTAAGTGTTTCTGCTTCTGTGACCAGACGTACCAGTCGCGCAAGCGTGGTATCTTCCACTCCGCGTGTCGTCATCACTTCAATTGCCCCAGCACCATTGATCGTTCCGGCAAAAACCCGGTGCGATCTATCTACCACATCCGGATCTTCTACTGCCGCATCTGCTTCTTCCACCGGATTCTTTTCTACCGGCAAAGATTCACCTGTAATCGCCGCTTGGTCTACCGATGTATTACCCTTGATCACGAATCCATCTACTGCAATCCGCTCATCCGGCCGAACCACCACGGTATCGCATATCTTGATGCTTTCAATCCCCACTGTTTCTTCTTTACCGTTTCGCAAAACTGTCGCTGTCTTCGGTGCAAGTTCAGTTAAGCTCTTGATCGCCCGCCGCGCTCGTCCTAATGCATAATGTTCCAGCGCGTGCCCCAAGCTGAACAAGAACAATAAGAATGCGCCTTCTTCTACTAAACCAAGATAAGCCGCCCCCGCCGCTGCAACTAACATCAGAAAGTCGATCTCAAACCGTCCCACACGGATGCTTGCCACTGCATCCTTCAGCGTATACCACCCACCAAAATAATACGTGCCGGCAAATACAGTCGTTGTAACCCACCCCGGCGCAGCTGTCAGCCAAACAAGAAGTACACCCATAAAGAAAAGCACACCGGAAAGAATCGCATAAATCAGTTCACTCTTTTCACCAAGAATCCCACCATGTGAATGCTCCTCACCGCCACAACTTCCGCCATGATCATGCTTATGCTCATGTGGTGCTCTTACCTTATCCTCATCTTGCGTTACTTTTTCACTAACCTTCTCCCCCCGTGGATAAATCGTTTCCTCAACCTCTAATTCATGTTGTACCATCGCAGCCTCGATCTGTTCTTGCTTGATCATCGTACGATCAAATTCAACTCTGACCAGGCCATCAGAATTCACACTCGCTTCAAGTATACCATTAACACGATTAAGTCCCACTTCAATCGTACGTGCATGTCGCTCATGGCGTACTCCACGTACACGCTCAATTACATGGCCATACCGCTTGGTGATGTCTGCCCCTGACTGTACGACTAGATCGCGTAGCCGAGACAAATCAATCCGGTTTGGATCATAGTGCAAGCACAATTTCCCACCCTCATGCTCATCACCCGAAATTAAATGTGCAGCCATCACACCTGAACTACCGCGCACTGCTTCAAGCAATCGCTGCGTACAACGATCCCCCTCGTCCGGCTCGTCTGGTAAAAGCACCTGTAATTCAAGCTGACATTTCTCGGACATGATCGATCATTCCGTAAATGACCCCCACAGAACTTCCATATCCCTCGTTCAACCGTACCTCATCATCGTCTAGATCTGAACTCCCCATAGAATCATTCGCAAATCCTAGACCCGCCCGTCAACACCTTCCAGCGCCAATTGCAACGCCGCCAGCTTATCCAACGTTTCTTCATACTCTGCCGCCGCGTCGCTGTCCGATACAATCCCACCACCCACACCGTAATGCAACATCCCCTCACCTTCAGTATTCTGCTCAATCGTCGCGGTTCTGATCGCGATATTAAACATCGCCTTCCCATCATAAATCATCCCGATCGCACCGGTGTACATGCCTCGTCGCACATCCTCCAGCTCTTCGACGATCTCCATTGCCCGAACCTTTGGTGCCCCTGTGATCGATCCCCCCGGCATCGTCGCACGAATCAGATCTACCACATCACATCCTTCTCGTAACTGCCCCTCAATGGTCGAAACCCCATGAACCACCGTCGGATGAATCTCAATCGTCCGTGGATCAGTTACTTTCACACTCCCAAATTCACAGACCCGTCCAAGGTCATTCCGCAGCATGTCCACCACCATATTCAATTCTGCTTGATCTTTTTCGCTAGCCTCTAATGCATGAATAGACGCTGTCCCATTAGCCGGACGTGTACCCTTAATCGGTCGAGTAACGACTTTGCCATTCTGATCTAATTCAAGAAAAAGTTCCGGCGAAATCGATGCAATTGTTTTGCATATATCTGGCGACCCCTTAACACTTTCAGCTAATTCAAGATATGCCCCATACCACGCGGGTGACGCTTCAATCATGTTTGCATACAGCATTCGCGTGTCGCCTTGGCATGCCGTACTAAACCGTTGCGTGATATTCACCTCAAATACATCGCCTGCATGAATATACTCAATTGCTTGGTTGATGCGTGCTTCATATTCTGAGCGTGTGAGAGTTGTTTTGAGTTCATCCGCTTGAAACATATTCATCGTTTCAGGCACATCTTCATCTGACATTGCTGCTTCTAACCATACTGGCAAATTCGCCGCCCAACTCCCATGCGCAGCCCAAGTATTATCCTTACCATCATGCACCAGCCACCCCGCACAGCGATGCATCGTTACCACCGGCCAATCCTGACGACCATCCTCAACTCCAATCATCTCCGGTACATCTTCCACATACCGGCCCAAATCATACGATAAACCGCCCATCCAAAGTGATTGACGATCAGATTCGATCACGACTCTCAAATCATCAAACACATCATGCGTCAATAGCCGATCGGCGTCCTGACCACCCGAGCACGCCGATCGGCCTCTTTTTTTATTTCGCTTCTCACGAGGCAATTCAACATATTGATAAGCCTCCCCTAGGGCTGTAACCACGGTATATCGCGCCCACCGCTCATGAAACCTTCCAGACTGAAGTACCCCGAGGCGCACGGTCTCTCGGCTTGGTATCCGCCGAAACAGATCCATAACCCCACCGGTAAAACCGATCGGCTTGCCCTTACCAAACATCATCGCGCCATTGTCCATGTTGCCACTGAAAAACTATCGCCACGGTCACACCGTTAATACTATTGATCCCACTTACTACCGGTAACATGCACAAACACATCCATAAGCGTAGGCCGATTTGATGTGATGCTTTGAATCTGCCCGCCCCATTGGCCACTGATCTTGGCAACCAGCTCTGGCCCCGCATCGTGTTCGCAACGTATTGTCGGATTCCCATCATTGGCTTGCACAACTTGCGGCTCGCCACCTTCAGGCCAAGGACTAAAACTCTTTTTAACATCATTGGCAAAAGCGTTCACATCCGCACCAGATTCGAGCACAACCGACACCACATCACCGCCAATCATATTGCGAAGTCTAGTGGGTTCACCGCACACCACCATCTTTCCTTGTGACATGATACCAAGACGGTCACATTTTCCGGCTTCTTCCATCAAATGCGTAGTCAGTACAACAGTAACACCTTTATCATTACGAAGCTGCTCAAGCGCATCCCAAAGCTCTTGGCGAGCGCGCGGATCGAGTCCTGTAGAAGGCTCGTCCATCAAGAGAACTTTAGGTTCGTGCAGAATAGCCTTCGCGACTTCAACTTTACGTTTCATGCCACCAGAAAAACGTTCGACGTATTCGTTCTTGCGATCACCGAGATCAAAAAGATTAAGAAGTGATTCGGCTCGATCACGAAGCGATTTACCACGCAAACCGTAGAGATGCCCTTGATGGATCAGATTTTCAAAAGCAGTGAGCTTACCATCAAGAGAAGGTGACTGGAAAACAACACCTATGTCTCTACGAACAACATCACCTTCACGTCTGACATCGTGACCAAGAATTTGAGCATCACCGTCTTGACAGGTCGCTTGCATCAATGTCGAGAGTATTTTGAAAAGTGTACTTTTGCCACCACCGTTAGGTCCGAGTACACCGAAGATTTCGCCCTGCTGTACGCCGAAGCTCACCCCATCCAGTGCGAGCAGTTGCGTAGGCTTGCCTTTACGTTCAGCACGTACAGTATATTCATGTGATAGACTTTTGACATAGACCGCTTGAGTAGCAGTGTTGCGTGAAGTTGATCCTGTATCATGATCAGTCATTGGTGCTACCGTTCCCACATTCATCTGGTCACCTCTATCCGCTAGTAGTCTGCGCGGATGTATTAAGTACAACACGAAGAGGCTCATGTGTATGAGCCATTTATATTTTATCCACCACCATGAGTAATAGTGTCACTGGCAGATAAAGCAGCGACGCAAGGAAAAGAGAGCGGGCACGCTGATTGGATGGCTTGCGGACCAGTGCAATCCCATACCACATGAAGAGCAAACCGCAGAGCAGGGCCGCGAAAAAGTAAAAGAGGCCAGCAACACCAATCATAGTCGGTAGTAAACCCAAGGGAACGAGTGTCAAACAACCGATGAGGATTTGCTGAAAGGTACGTGAGCCATCAGGATCGATAACCGGAAGCATGGGCATACCAGCACGTGCATAATCCTCACGATACATCCAAGCGAGTGCGAGAAAGTGCGGGACTTGCCAGACGAACATAATGCCGAAGACAATCCATGCTGCCTCCCAGCCTCCACCGGTATCACCAACAGCGGCGGCGTACCCGATGACTGGTGGCATAGCCCCTGGAACCGCACCAACCAAAAGTGCAACCGGGCTTACTCTCTTGAGCGGTGTATAAACAAGAACATAGCTGATGATTGTTGCTGCGCAAAGCGCCATAGCAAGCCAATTGCAAAAGATCCAGAGAATCGCCAAGCCAAGCACACCAAGGATCAATCCAAAAACAATCGCCTCGTGTTTAGAAATTCGCCCAGTGGGAAGCGGACGTTTTTGTGTGCGGTTCATGGCAGTATCAGGTTCAATTTCCATGACCTGATTGAAGACCGCAGAACTCATGCAGGAAAGCGCGACACCAACAAGCATTGCAAATAAACAAACCCACCATTGCGATCGAGTAATGCCGTCAACTGGCCCAAAGGCGTAACCGATGTAAGCGGTGATCATAACCATGCGGGTGATCTTAACCTTGGAAAGCTCGATAAAATCCTTACGTCGAGCGATGATACCGGTCGGCCTATCGCCTAAATAGACGGATTGTCTTTGTTGGATATCAGATTGGATCTCGGTCACAAGCTCGGTCAAGCCACACCCCCTTGCAATGTACCAGCTGATTGAGCAGGTTGAGATTGCAGGGTAGATGCTCCTTCGACAGAACTAACGAGAAAAGTGCGAATCGTAAGCCAAACACTTGCCGCAAGAAGGGCCGCGCCAGTCGCTTGGTGTCCCGTGGCGATCAGGGGATACTCACCAGTAATGACCACACTAATGCCAAGAGCGACTTGGAGGAGTAATAGATTCATGACCGCAAAGGCAGGAGCCGCCAACTCACGTTGGTAACGAGCACGTTTCACCAAGATGGCAAAGAGGGCAAGGCCATAGATAAAAATGCCGTAAGCAAAAAGACGATGGCTAAAATGGAGATGGACTTGATAGGCTTCGTAAGGACGAACACCCCATTCTGCAGTCGTCTGATTAATGGCTTCCTGTGACATGGGTGGTATCCAACCACCATACATCGCAGGAAAATCGGGAATAGCGAGAGCTGATTTAGTATGCCGAACGCTTGCACCGAGAACTAACTGGAGAAGCAGCAAAACAATCAACGTGATACACATGATACGGAGATAAGAGATAGTCGTACTGACGGCTTGTGCCGTGTGTTCTTTTTGTGTGACAAGCGAAATCCAGAGCTTACTGGTACCCACCACCATAAGGACACACGCCCCAAGTATCATCTGGCCAAAAACACCGTGAATGAGCGCGAGAGACGTGGAGATTTCAGTCACACGATAGACGCCCATGGTACCTTGGACAATAATCATGAGAAGAAGCGCAACAGCAAGCTTAGGAACCCATTTGCGTTGGCGTTGTTTCCAATAACTCATGACGACCATCGTGATGGCAAGAATGCCAACGACATTGCCGACAAGACGATGGCCATGTTCCCAACGTGTTCCAAGATTATCCCACCAAACACTTGGCGGAGCGATCGGTGTCGGATAACCAAAGGTGGTCCAGCCATCGGGAACAGCAAGACCAGCGTCAAGACTGGTAACATTTCCACCAACAGCAATGAGCAAGAAGGTCATGAGAAAGAGAATGATGGCGACGATGTGCACTGCGCGACTGTAATGTGTTTGGATCGCACGGTCGATATTGCACACTAGGGTGTCAGATCGATCGGCTGCTGTATTTTGACTCATTTGATCAAACCCTCGATCAAAAATGTGAACTCACCTGCTGCGTGATTGAAGCGCGCAAGCTTTCATATCAGAATCACTTTCTCGCGGCGGCCATTATACAACTTCCATCGTCAGGGAGCGAACGATCGGAACTAAGACATGATGCTGCAACTGCATGTATATCAGCAACTTGCAAAAGACATTGAAGTACGTAGATATACCCTCGCCCCAAAGATCGCGGGGTATTTGGCCTGATACGCTGGCTCGGCTACAATACTCCCATGACAATGACACGCTCAAGCATAGAAGCGATGATTATTATTTCGATTATCCCCACCATGTAGGGCCAGTTGTCATTTAATCAAACGAAAGACATCGGCCCTACCTTCCGGTAGGGTTTTTTAATGTCACCCTCACGACTAACACGACACGCAACCAAACGAGATCAACATGAACGCTTCCGATTCAACACCATCTAACCGCCGAATAGAACTTTACGACACCACACTCCGTGATGGCACGCAAGGCGAAGGTGTAACACTGACACTACTGGACAAACTGAAGATCACACAACGACTGGACGAGCTTGGATTCGACTATATCGAAGGCGGCTACCCACTCTCTAATCCAAAAGATGTCGCCTATTTTCAACAAGTGCGCGATCTTAATCTTCAGCACGCTAAGGTATGTGCATTTGGCATGACACGGCGAAAATCAATCGCTGCCTCTGAAGACGTGGGCATGAACGCACTTGTGGATTCACAAGCACCGGTGATCACAATCGTCGGCAAAACATGGGACCTTCATGTAGAGCAAATCCTCTCGGTATCACTTGAAGAGAATCTCGACATGATTCGGGATTCAATTGCTTTTTGTAATTCAGCGGAACATGTCGAGCAGGTATTTTATGATGCCGAGCATTTCTTCGATGGATATAAGGCTAATCCAGACTATGCCCTTAAAACATTACAAGCAGCACTAGATGGCGGAGCAGCGCGATTGGTTTTATGTGATACCAATGGCGGATCGCTGCCGGGTTTTGTGAAAAATACCGTAACAACACTACAGGAAAAATTGCCAGATGCGCAACTGGCAATCCATACGCATAATGATTCGGGCTTGGCGGTAGCAAATTCACTTGCAGCAGTTGAATCAGGAGCGGTACAAGTACAAGGCACGATCAATGGCATCGGCGAACGTTGTGGCAACGTTGATCTAATCACGATTGCCGCAAATTTATCACTAAAGTTAGAACACACATGCCTTAACGATAAAGAATCATTAGCAGGACTGACAAAACTGTCACGCTATGTGTACGAACTGGCAAATCAGAACCTTGTACCGGGACAACCATATGTTGGATCGGGTGCGTTTGCACACAAAGGTGGTATGCACGTACATGCCGTGAGAAAGATTGCATACTCATATGAGCATGTTTCACCAGATGCTGTAGGCAACACACGGCGAATTCTTGTCTCTGAGCTTTCAGGCGCTTCAAACATCGCAGAAACGCTGGGCAAAAAGTTTAATATCGAATCAGATCGTGAGCTACAACAAAAAGTACTTGTCAAAGTGCAAGATCTAGAAAATGAAGGCTTCCAGTTTGAAGCTGCAACAGCATCGTTCGAGCTTTTGCTTCACGAAGCACTTGGACAGAAGCCTGATTTCTGGAACCTAGATCATTATCGCTGTGTAATCCTCAAGCGCAATGGGGACCCCTCATCTACGGAGGCAATCGTTAAGCTATGCGTGAATGATGATCTTGAGCATACGGTTGCGGAAGGGGACGGCCCAGTGAACGCCCTAGATGGTGCACTGCGTAAAGCGCTCATGCCACATTATTCTTCACTCGGTCGTGTGCATCTAATTGACTACAAAGTTCGTGTGGTGAATCCGAATGCGGAATCAGCAGCCAAAGTCCGCGTCATTGCCACCTTCCGTGTGCAAGATGATACAAATGGATCTTCAAAGCATTTCACAACAATCGGGGTTAATGAGAATATCGTTGATGCCTCTTGGCAAGCCATCACAGATGCATTCACATATCATCTGATCGAATCGCAAACAACTGCACCAGCAGCAAATACTTAACACTGAACTAAATCTATGTATTGAAAAAGCACATCGTCATGATGTGCTTTTGTATTGTTTGTTTGCTGATTGATTCAGGCAGCGATCCAAAGTTGCGGGCCGGTAAATTCTTCTCGAGCTGTACCTATAAGGTCTTGAAGCTGCGTCTGCGCATCAGTACTTGATTCGATAAATTGAATCCCAAATGCCCAGTTGCGAAAACCGAGTTTTCTGACCCAAACAACTTGTGTGCGGAGTGAAACAAAACCCGTATCGTAGTGAAGCTGCGCATCGAAAACATCATCGATCTTAATGAGTTGTCGACCGCGGCGCATGATCTGCATACCGCTTTGGGAGATATCGACGACCTCGCCAAGACAGCAAGTCATCTTTTTACATTTCAGCCGTTCATGATGACGCCGATCTTCCGGCCGCTCATTTTCACTGTTGCAATTTGGCTTCTCTTCCATGTCGGAATCATCGTCCTGCATGTAATAAAAGTCCATGTCCCCGTATGACTGACGGGCAAATTCAACGTCCATATTCACCATTATCCGGTCTGCGCCGTTTATATGACGACACGACCCCTTATGACCTATCTACATAACAACACTGAGGTCTTGCCGCAGTTTCATGGTTTTGCTTTATTTGAGTGTAACAAAGCGCCGAAGATAAACAGTGAAAGCGGAGCCTGCAATTCCAAGAACGAATCGTGAACTCCGTAAGCCAATCTGCTTACTTGCCTCTAATAACAAGTCAGCAGGTAAAACGACAAAATAATGATCCAGAGGTGGTCAACAGATTTGGAGAGCGGCTAACCAAGGCAACGTTATCCGCGCTCCCACAAGCTTTCATCCTCCTCCTCTTTCGAGGGCTCGGTGCAATGCTGAGCCCTTTTTATTTATGCGCACTATTCTTGCTTTGATTGAACATTGGCCTTCGCTGCGGCCTCAGCCTTGCCGCCACGCCGCCAATCCGCTACGCCAATCAGTTGGCCATCAACTTGAACCGAAATACAGTGGGCAGAACCTTGTGGTGATTTGCGTTTATCTACAGCATGCCCATAGGCTTCGAGCTTGACGATCGTTTTGGCATACTGCGGTTCATCATACCCTTCGAACTGAAGAACATCGGGAAACCATTGGTGGTGAATGCGTGGTAAATCGATCGCATCTGGAAGATCTATTTTGTAATCGATGGTATTAATCAAAATGTTCATGACTGTATTGATGATAGTGCGTCCACCGGGAGACCCTGCAACCAACACTACTTTATTATTTTTCTTGACGATGACCGGAGTTTGTGAGCTGAGCATACGTTTTTCAGGCACAATCTGATTCGCAGCCGTTCCGATCTTTCCTTTACGATTGGTGTAGTCTGGCGTCCAATTAAAGTCACCCATTTCATTATTCAATAAAAAGCCCGCACCTTCGACAACGACACGTGATCCCCAGCTTGATTCCAATGTATAAGTATTTGAAACCGCCATGCCATCTTGATCGACAACAGAAAAATGTGTTGTACTCGGACTTTCAGGCGCTAATACGATTGGGGTAGCAATTTGCTCGCTTTTAGTTGCACGAACAAGATTGATCTTACTGGCAATGTTCTTCGCATATGATTTGGTTGTTAAATGCGATGGAATCGTAACGAAATCTGAATCCCCGAGATGTTTCGCACGGTCAGAGAATCCGTATCGCATCGCCTCGGCAACAAGATGTATGGACTCTGGCGAATAGCGACTATGTTTAGAGAGGTTGAAATTCTCAAGAATGTTTAACGCTTCAACTAAAACTGTCCCGCCTGAACTAGGCAGAGCAGGACCGAAGACATGATATCCACGATAAGTCCCAGTAACTGCTGGTCGAATCTTCGCTTGATAACGAGCTAAATCTTCATGTGAGATGATGCCGTTTCCGCGTTTCATTTGCGCAACAAGCTTGTCAGCCAATTCGCCGTGATAAAAACCATCTGCACCGTTGTTCGCAATCAAAGACAGTGAGCGGGCCAAATCTTTTTGAACCAAACGATCACCAGCTACCCAAGGTGAGCCATCTCGCTTAGCAAAAATCCGTCTAAGCTCAGCATATATTTCTTTGGTGCGAACCGTCTTCTTTGATAACACGCTATTTATTGAAAATGCCAAATGCTCATCAACGATAAACCCATCATTCGCCAATACCACCGCAGGCATAACCAATTCGCGCCATGGCAAACGGCCATATGCTTGATGTGCTTTTTCAAGTCCTCTTACTGTACCCGGCACACCAACCGCTAAACCATTCCAACGATTCTTTGTATCAGCAAACATGTCACGAGTTGCAGCCATCGGTGCTTTTTCGCGATATTCAACACATACAACATCACCTCCCTTTGGCGAAATCATCATGAAACCACCACCACCTATATTGCCCGCTTCCGGCCATGTAACCGCTAAAGCAAAGGCAATTGCGACTGACGCATCTACAGCATTTCCACCTTTCTCTAATATCTCACGACCAACGCGGGAAGACTCAGCGGTAACTGAAACAACCATGCCGTGTCGCCCCTCAGCCACATCAACTGGAGTCCGTGCAGGACGTACCGTCGCAGCCTTCCACACATCATCACTACTGCCAAAGAGATTTTGCGAAGCTATAAACAGCAAGCCTACGATAATTATAAACCACTTGATTACACCACAATTCTTCATCGTTTTGTTCCTCTGTTCGCGTGTCATATATCAGGTATACAAGGTTAGCTTGCATATTGATTGCAGGCAGACAAATAAAGCATCCCCAACAAATTGAAGGGGATGCTGTATTAACAAATCAAAAATCAAGCCATTCTTAATCAGCGGCGGCTACCTCTATTCATAGCTAACATCATGGTACTCACCAGCACAGACATTGATGCAGGCTCAGGAATATTCGCAGTGAAAGAAATATCATCTACCGCCAACCCTTGGTCAACACCTGAACTGTTACTATCAAACCAGCGAAGCCAGATATCTTCACCCGGCCCCCAACTAATACCTGTTACGGTTTTTGGAGCAAGTACGACACGGTTTTCTGCATCATTACCATCAATACTCGCTGCAACACCGTCTTCTTTGGGACTGTTAAAACGCATATCGTCAACTTCAGTCCATGCACCATCAACCCAACCATCATCAGCATCGTTGCTTGGGCTAATCTGGTATGCGAGAACGAGTTGATTATTTTGTGTTGCGGTTGATTTGTACCATTGCTCGCCAGTGTAACCGATGGTGAAACTTGTGAGTGTCTGGCCTGTATTATTGCTAATGCGCATCCCCATCATCATTGCACCGGTATCTGTCGCAGGCTTTGATCCCAAGGAAAAATCGGTTGATGAAGATGAGTTTCGCCAAAGGTACAGACGTATACCAGTAGATGATCCACTGCTCGTGACACGATATTGCGTAATCGGTCCAGCAGGATCGGCGCTTTTGTGCACATACCAGCCACTAATACTTGTGTCATCCGTCCAAGTAAGAGTTGCAGCTGATTGCGCAGGACCATCAAAATTTTCGCTCAAGGTGCTACCTGCTGTGTCATATGAATATGGTGCCGCCTCTCCCCACATTGGAGCTAATGCCAACAGAGAGCTACAACACAGGCACATCAATAGATATCTATTCTTCATTTTTATGATAACCTCCTCGTCCTTGTGAAATAGCACAGATGATCTCAAAACAAACCCTCGGCCACGATTATAATACTGAGTTCATATTTATAAACATAAATCTCCACAGATAACTAATATTCTTATGCCTAAAGATATGTATACACTTACGCCAAACACAAGCGTGGAAAGATCTAAATTCCACTTACAAAACGTGCCATATATGGTTGCAATTTAAGTAACTCGAAAATTAAAAACCATCTCTCCGTTGAGATTAGATAATTGACCAACAATCACAATCGTATCTTTAGTATTTCAATATGTTTACGATGTCGTCAGCGCATCTCGCCTTACTAGGTATTCCTTCTAATACAATGACCCCAAACTACTTCATGTTCCACATCATGCGTATAGTTTCAGTTATTTAGTACATTTCAAACTCAATGAACAATTGGTACTCGATACACTTATCTCAATCGTTTGATTGTTTTATCTTGACATTTATTATGACGAAGGTTTCAATATCAATTATTCTAATGATGAGTAGTAATCTGTTGTACTAAAAATTTTCACTGCCTGGATTCATTTCATAAACGGAAGCTAAACAAAGCCCCTCTGGGAGACGTATTCATGCCATATTTGCATCGCCGTCTGTGTAAGCTATCTATTGGCCATCGACTTGCTTTTACATTGATCGAATTGCTTGTAGTTATTAGTATTATCGCATTATTGATAGCTATTTTACTACCTGCACTTGCCAAAGCACGTGAAACCGCACAATCCATCCAGTGCGCAAGCAACGTTAAGCAAATTGGCTATGCGATCATCCTATATGACAATGACTATGATTCATTGCCAGGCCCCATTTATTCAGGCGTCAAACACCCGACAGCGACGATTCCGCCTTCCAAAAGCTACCTGACGAACGAAGCTTACTTAGGCGCATACTTGTCGGAGCTTCAAGTTCCCACAGGCGGATCACTTTCCACTCCTGCTGGTGAGGAAGGCGGTATTTTTGCCTGCCCTTCCAATGAGGCGGCACGGGTACTGAAGCCTGCCGGCAAAATGAGCTACCTCATTAACAACCAAGCAACAACATGGCCCCGCAAGTTTTTTGGCCAAAGATCAAGCTCTGCATACTGGAAATCCTATTCCGGCGTAGACGGCTGGACCGAAGAAAATGTCTCGCCCAACAGTATCGCAAGCATTTCGTCAGCTGGCAGAGAAACACTCCGTCATATTAAATCACTTTCGGATATCTGGATGATGTCGGATATTGACGGCTTAAACTACACAATCAGTTCCTCACCGACATACGGTTTGAATAATCCTGAAATCATTCTTCCGCCACATCCGAATCTATCTCGAAATTATATTTTCTTTGACGGCCATGTTGATAACCGGGATCAGGATAATCGCCCGCACAACGACGCACCATAATCATCAGTACACAATCTTATTGTGTCATCGATCAACCACATTTGACAAACGTGGAGTATATACGTGAAGGCGTTACGTACTTATTTATTTCCCATAATTGCTTTAACATTCCTTCTCATCCTTAATCCCACGGTATATGCTGCGGCCCAAACTGCCAGTGGGAAGAAACACGCTGTAGTTGCAGGACATCCGGTAGCTACTAAGAATGGGATGATGATTTTAGAGCAGGGTGGCAATGCGGTAGATGCCGCCGTGGCGGTATCTTTATCACTAGGCGTTGTAGAACCATATGGCTCCGGTATTGGTGGAAAAATTATCTTCCTCTATTATGAAGCCGCGACAGGTAAAGTCCATTCCATTGAAGCGTTGGGCGCAGCCCCAATGAATACTGATGTAAAAACATTTACCAGCACGCCTCAAAGCAAACGGAAATACACCATTCATGCAGCTGCAACGCCAGGCCTTCTCGCCGGTATTCATGCAGCCCATAAGCAGTATGGCACACTGTCGTGGGTAGATGTGATGAAGCCTGCAATAAAAACAGCGGCTGATGGCTACATCATCGATGCAAAGCAACATCGAATTTATAAGAATGCCGCTTCCCGTTTACGTAAAAATGCCGCAGCATCAGAATTGTATCTTATCGACAACAATGCGCCGCCAATTGGCTATCGTATGAAGAATCCTGATCTTGCAGAATCATATATCTCAATCGCCCAAAACGGTATTGATGCGTTCTACAATGGTGCGATTACTACACAATTCATTCATTCATCCAAAAAACTTGATGGCTGGCATTCGGAAGAAGATTTTCACGACTATCAACCACGAATCATTAAGCCACTCCGTATTAAATACAAAAACTTCGATGTCTATTCTTCTCCTCCACCCTTGATCGGTGGCATCACACTTGCTCTCTCACTCCGTTGCTTGGATGCTATTAAACCAGATTGGTCTTCAATTGAGCCGCATGACCCCGAGCACATGAACCTTCTTGGATCAGTTCTACAAGAAGTTTATTCGCAATTTGCGATGGTCACGGCAGATACTCCAGATGCCTACAAAAGAACGCTCAAGTTACTTACATCTAAAAATGTCTCTGCCATGAAAAATAGGATCAAGCTTCGTATGGCTGCTACAAACGAACTATTCCCATTAAGCTCGATCAAAGATGATGAAACACTCGATGATTCACTGCAGGCTTGCACATCGCATTTTGTAATTGTTGATCAATTTGGCAACATGGTAAGCGCAACACAATCACTCGGTTCAAAATTTGGCTCCGCCATAGTAATTCCTGGAACAGGAATCCTACTCAATAACTCTATGAATAATTTTGCGACCCGTACCAAATCCTCACCTAACTACATTGAACCGGGGAAACGCCCTCGCAGCACAATGACGCCGACGATCATGGTTGGACAAAATAACTTTATCGTCGGATTGGGCGCGCCAGGCGGACAACGCATTCCAACTGCAGTGCTTCAAGTAGTCACAGATTTCATTAACCACGGGATCACATTTGAAGAGGCGATTAACTTACCGCGGTTTCATATTAGACGTAATTTTACGCGGGCTGAAAAACGAAAATTCCTCGATATAGAATCTGCAACACCCCAAAGTTATGACGCTGATATGGAATCGCGATCATGGACAATAGAACGCTACAAACGATCTGCGTACTATTTTGGCGGAGTAAACATTGGCGGGATCGATAGTAATGGACTTCGTTTTGGTGTCGCTGATGACCGTAGAACCAATCATGCCGAAGCAGAATAACACTTTAGATCTTCAAATATCTAGCAATCTGTCTTACCCCTTGAGGCCAGTCATAGAAATACCCTCGATGAAATATCGTTGCGCACAGAAGAAAAGAATGATAACAGGCAGGACAACAAGTGCGCTAGCCGCCATAAGATAATGCCATTGCGTACCACCGTGTTGACTTTGAAAGAATTGGAGACCAAGCGCAAGAGTAAAATCTTGTTGATCGGTCAGATAGATAAGTGGACCAAGAAAATCATTCCATGTAGCCATGAATTGAAATAAACCGACAACTAGAAGTGTAGGTTTAGCAAGTGGAAGAATGATTTGCCAGAAAATCCGCCACTCACTGCATCCATCAATACGGGCAGCTTCAGATAAATCGCGGGGTAGGGTCATAAAAAATTGACGAAGCAAAAAGACATTGAACGCACCAGCAAAAAAAGTCGGCAACCAAAGCGGTGCGAGCGTACCAGTAAGACCGATGCTACGGAAAAGGCAATAAAGTGGAACCATGACCACAGGGAAGGGGATCATCATCGTAGCAAGGACAATGAGGAAAGTACGTTCACGCCCACGCCATGAAATCCGAGAGAACCCATAGGCAGCCATTGCACTTGAGGTCACCGTGCCAATGACAGTGAGAGTACATAGAAATAATGTATTAAAAAGATAAGTCCAGAAATACCGCATTTCTTTGATCGCTTGCCAAAAGTTTCCCCATTGCGGATCATCAGGAATCCACTTCGGCGGCATTTGCATAGTTTGCTCGATAGGCTTGAGCGCGGTGGATAGCATCCAGATCAACGGCATCGCAAAAATAAACGCGCCAACTACAAGCAGAAGATAAACCATGATCTTGCTGAAGTTTAAACTGCGCGATCGTCTACGATGCAGAGACATAGTCGGTATCTTTGATGTGGTTACAATCTGCGTCATAGCAATTATTCACCCGCATAGTAAATATGTTTACGCGTAGCACGTGTTGCGATCCACGTCAGCGAAACAATGATGATGAACAACACCCATGCCATGGCACAGGCGTAGCCGAGACGAAAGTCACGGAAAGCGTTTTCGAAAAGATAAACGGCATAGAAAAGAGCAGAGCGATTCGGGCCACCACCACCAAACATGATGTAAGGCTGAGCAAAAACTTGTAACGCGCCAATGATACCCATGATCATATTGAAATAAATGACAGGCGATATCAGTGGAATCGTAATATTCCATAGCTTCCGAACCGCGCCCGCACCATCTAGATCTGCCGACTCATATAGATACTTGGGCACATCCTGAAGAGCAGCTAGATAAATCACCATAGTGCCACCAGTTTGCCAAATGCTCATGAGAATCAGTGATGGCTTGGTCCATTTAGGATTCCCCAGCCAATTGGGACCTTCAATACCGATATAGCTGAGTGCATGATTAATAAGACTATATTCGCCATTGAACATCCAGAGCCAAATCATGGACACCGCTACAAGCGGGACCATTGAAGGCAGGAAAAACATAGTGCGAAGGAAAGATCGGCCTCGCACTTTTTGGTTAAGCAGTACAGCAATCGCAAGCGAAAGAACGAGTCCAAGCGGGATACTGAACACCGCATAAACCAGTGTGTTCCATAGCGACGTCCAGAAGACAGAATCCTGCACCATATCGGTGTAGTTTGCAACCCCAATGTAGACCGGCTTGTTCAATACATCATAATCACAAAAGGACCAATACAATGAAGAAAGGATCGGATAAACCGCGAGCGCAGCAAAACCGATGATCCATGGACTGATAAAGCCAAGAGCCTTGATCAAATTCAGTTTTTCTATTCTTGTCATGCTCACAACCGCGATTTCCATTCCTCAAGACGAGAATCCTTCACACGCTCCCAACGCTTTAAATCCCGATCTAACATCTGCTGCACACGATCTTCTGCTTCACTCAGCGCCTCATCAACGGATGTAATATCTGAAAATATGCGCTGCGCAGCGATATTCATTTCTGCCATATAAGCTTGCCATACCGATGTTTTTGGCATTATCCTCACGTTGGGGCTACGCGCAAGATCCTCAAACATTCGTATATAAGGATTCGGATGCGCTGCATAGAATTCGTCGCTAACTATAGATAGCGGAGTAAACTTTCTTTGCCCTAACGCAAGTTTCTCAGATCCTTTCTGAGAGTTCACATACTTAATAAATTCAAATGCTTCTTCAACATGCAATGCACCGCGTGGAATCGCAAGCATATCACATTCAGCAAGCGTCACATTAGGAAGCACTTCAGGGTCATAACTTGGAAACGGGACCGCAGCCCAATTGATATCAGGATTATATTTTTCAATAAAATTGTGCAACCAAACACCTTGCAGAACCATCGCAACTTTACCTGAAAGGAATGGGTCTTGCGGCGAAGCGAAGTTGCCAAAGGATTGGCCGAACTTTTGCATATTATTCAAACCAAATTTATCGATGTAGCTGCGATACCAGTTATACGCTTTTGTATTTTCGGCGGAGGCAGCAGTAACGCGGTTACCATCTTCTAATAGCGAACCGCCAAACCAATTGCCCCAAAGGGAATCCCACCAGCCAGGGATTGCAGGACTGAAACCGAGCTGAACAAGTGAGAACTCTTTGGCAGTACGTTCCGCTTCAGTCAGCTCTGTGTAGCGCAATTCAATAGATTCTCCGTCTCTGGTAACACGCACAATGGTGAGCTTTTCTGCTATCTCATCGAGCTCAGCAATGGACTTCGGCGCAACATCCGGATCAAGCCCAGCATCAATAAATAACTGACGATTGTAGTGCAAAGCCAATGTTGCGGGCGTAGAAGGCAAAGCCCACATCATTCCACGATGCTCACAAACATCCCAATAAACAGGAATGTAATCATCGCGCGACATACCCGCATCGTTAATCATACGATCCAAGGGCATTAATGCACCGCGTTCCGCAAATACATGCAGACTGCTTAACCAAATCCCCACCACATCCGGCGGATTGCCACCTGCCACAGCAAGCATAAACTTCTGATCGATCGAACTAACTGTGAGCATCTTGACGAAGATGCGATCCTGCGATGCATTAAAATCATCAATGACCGACTGCATCGCATCACCTTCAAAACCGGTCCATTTTTCCCAGTAATGGATGATGACTCGACCATCCTTGGTGTGCTGTTCTTTGCGACCACAGCTAAAAAGAAGCAAGCATGCCAATAGCAACAACAAGCACTTGATCATGCTGCGAGTATAGCCGGAATCTTGACTATCAAAATTCAAAACGATCTGCCTTTGCGAATCTAATTTTTAATCGCCGGAGCGTATCAATCCTCGACGCGCGGCCCAATCTTGCTCCACCAGCCAAAACGAGGTGTCTCGACATCCGCAGCCCAGGCCTCATATAGCTGAACCATGGCATCTAGTTTATCAGGATAAACTTCGGCGAGATTAACTTTTTCACCAGGGTCACGCGCAAGATTGAAAAGCTGTGGCACTTTAGCCCCGCGATCTCGGAGAATTTTCCAATCACCATCTCGGACAGCCCACATCTCATTCTGCCGCCAATAGAAAGTCTCGTGAGGACGATCAGTCTTTTCACCAGACAGATATGGCAACAAATTCACCCCATCAAGCTTCCATGATGAATCAATCTCACCCCCGCACGCCTCTACAATCGTCGGCAATAAATCGAGTGCAATCACCGGCTTGTTGTACGTACTTCCAGGCGTAATGCGATCGTTCCATTGAATGAAAATCGGTGTTTGCAGCCCGCCGTCCCAAAGCGTCCCCTTACCGCCCCGCAGATGACCATTATCACCCCAATAGGCCTTCTTCTTCTTCACTCCACCATGGTCACTCAGAAAGATGATCACAGTATTGTCTGTCAGCTTATGCTCATTAAGTTTCTCAAGCACATTGCCAACCGCCTTGTCCATTGAATCAATCATTGCCGCATAAGCACGACGCCCTTTGTCCTGTATGTGCGTATATTCCGCCAGCACTTCAGGGTTCGCTGTCATAGGGCCATGCGGCGCATTGAAAGACAGATACAGGAAAAAAGGCTTCTCGTGATTGCGTTCAATGAACGCCGCGGATTCTTCACCAAACGTATCGGTGAGATAGCCCTCACCATGCTTCTCTTCAACCATGCCACGCATCATCGGCGTGTTACTGCTATCAACATTCAGGTAACGCTGCGCTCCGTTGTTGAAGCCGTAGAATTCATCAAACCCACGGGCAGGAGGCTGAAAATCCGCATCAGGGCCGTCATGCCATTTTCCGATCATACCTGTTGTATAACCAATCGCCTTCAACCGCGAGGCAATTGTCCGCTCGTCCAGATCCATCCCTACTCGGATGTCGCGTGTACGGCGAAACGGGCCAGGATTATCCTCGAAACCAAAACGATGCTGATAACGACCAGTCAATAGGCCAGCACGACTCGGTGCGCAAACCGCACCGGTCGTGTATGCCTGGGTAAACGTTACTCCCGCATTAGCGATCGAATCAATATTTGGCGTTTTGATCTGCGGATGCCCAAACACACTTAAATCTCTAGAGCCAAGGTCGTCCGCAAGAATCAAAATGACATTAGGCTGCGAAGCATATGAATCCGTTTCGGCATAACACGGCAAAGCAATGGCTATAGAAGATAAAAGCACAGCAGAAAAAGCATGATCCATGATTCAATCCGTTCCAATGAAGGAGAGGTTTGTTACAAATCGTATCAGAGAAAGCATGACGCATTATTATGGCTGGTCAGCTCGTACATTACGTTTATAGATTGACTTTTGATCGAGAGATTCAACGTGGCCATCCATAAACATCACTGTTGCATTACCCGAAGTCGGACTGTCTGGGCTATAGCCGCCGTGACGGAAACGGAGATTACTTTGACTGTTACTCGCGGCCCCGGCAAAATCTAAGTTTGGACCTGGATCGATTAAATCTTCATTATCTGTATCAGTCGGGTTGTACCAATGGGGGTTTGAGCCATTCCATGTGTACAGTGATGAACCGTCAAGTGCTCGAGCGATCGCTCTTGCATACCGAGCCGGAACATCTGTTCTTTGGTTTCCATCAAAAAGACCGATGGTTTCAGACGCACGCTTTGCTGCATCCAAACGGTAAGTCACCCCAGCCGGAATCGTGTTATCAAAATTGAGATTGATATAAAGCAAACCATTCGCAGAGTAATTCGCATACCACTGAATCGTCCCATCTTCAGCCAACAAAGCCCTCGGACAGTGGTAGGTGTCACCCGGCGAAGTATTGTTGCTAGCCCCCTGCATGTGGCCCTCAAGTATTCTCGTCCAAGATAAAGGCCCACCATTATTCCATATCCCCGGAGGTAAAAATTGTGCATTGCTCGCGGCATAAGAATGGCTCGCGACCCCCATCCCTTTAAGGTTCGATGCACACTGAATATCCTTGGCGGTATTACGTGCCGCACTAAGTGCCGGCAACAAAATACCTATCAACAACGCAATAATACTTATGACGACTAGCAATTCAATAAGTGTAAATGCGCAACGACGATTTGAATTCATGAATGAGATGCTGTGCAGAGATGATGTCATTGGATTCCTCCTTGTTACATCATGCTAAAGGGGATGAAATGGCGTAAAACCTAGCAAACGTTTTCAAACAAAAAAGACGTAGTATGTGGCTTCACCTAAACCAGCTCATCCAATTGAGCAATCAAAACCCTACACACACAAGCCACATAATACACTACTATCTTTAAACTAAAACAATTTTTTCGATGAACTTGAATACAAGAATCTTCTTCCAAGCAAAACGAGAGCCAAGCAAACAGTCTTGTGTAATCGATTTCAGTCTAACTGGCTGGCTGACTGTTTTCAAGCACCTTGCTTAAAAAAATGAAAAAACTGTTTTTAACGCCTAAAAACCATGAAAATCATTCATGACCAGACTCTGATTCCGCCGGGGTGTCTTTTTTCCTACGCCAACTGTTGCATTTGCACAAGAAATATGATGTAATTGATTACACATATTTGCATCGTTATCTCGAATCTAGGAACTTCTAATAATGTACGCATTTCAGAAACCATCGCTCACCATTCTGGCCAGCTCACTCCTCCTCGCTAAGTCCGCCCCACTGCTATACGCCGCCGAGCCCCCCCCCCCTGATAAACCAAACATTGTCTTTATTTTCAGTGATGACCACGCCCTGCGAACCATTGGAGCCTACAACGATAGCCTTCATTCGACCCCAAATATTGATCGCCTTGCAGACCAAGGAATGACCTTCGATCAAAGCTTCTGTACTAATTCCATCTGCTGTCCATCACGCGCCAGCATCCTAACCGGCAAACACAGCCATAAGAATGGTGTGATTGGAAACGGTGCCCGATGGAATTCAAACCAGTTCGTTTTTTCTCGAGAATTAAAGAAGGCAGGATACAAAACTGGCCTTATTGGCAAATGGCACCTTAAGGGCATGCCGGATGATGCGTTCGACTACTGGAATATCCTTTCCGGCGCTGGCGGGCAGGGGCATTATTACAATCCAGATTTCATCAATCACAAAGGCGAATCCAGTCGCATCGAAGGCTATTCAACTGACGTGATCACCGATCAGGCACTTGAATGGATGAAGAAAAGCAAATCTGAAGGCAAGCCGTTTATGATGATGTGCCAATTCAAAGCACCTCACATCCATCGCGTGCCCCCACCGCGGCATATGAATAAATATGACGGACAAACTATTCCTGAACCAGTAAACATGTTCGATAATTATAAAAATCGTTCACCCTATGCAGGCAAATCATGGATGGAATTCAAAGGTATGCAGGAGCCAATCCTGAATATTGTGCCGCTTGCAGGCCAATACAATACATCCGAGCATAAATTCCAATTCCTTGGGCGCATGACCAATGAGCAGCGAAGCCTATACCATCGAGCATATGATCCGAAGAACAACGAATACCGAAAAAACAAGCGTGCTGGCTTATACAACGACCCAATCACACTTGAAAAGTACAAATATCAACGCTTCATCAAGGACTACTTGGGATGTGTTTCCGCAATTGATGACAATGTTGGTCGCATTATGAATTGGCTCGAAGAAACCGGTTTGGCTGAGAATACAATCGTTATTTACAGCTCCGATCAGGGATTCTACACCGGCGAACACGGATGGAATGACAAGCGGTGGATGTATGAAGAATCGCTGAAAATGCCCTTTATTATCCGTTGGCCCGGTGTTACACAACCTAATACGCGATCTCAAGCAATGATCCAAAACATCGATTACGCCCCCACTTTCATTGAAGCTGCCGGAGGATATATCCCAGATGAAATCCAAGGTCGCTCACTGACAAATATTCTCAAAGGGGATGTTCCCGCTGATTGGCGCGACGCGATCTATTACCATTATTACGATGATGGCGCGTACAACCTTCCACGTTTTGAAGGAGTCCGCACAGCCAAACACAAGCTCATTCACTACTACTACCCAGATGAAGCTTGGGAAATGTTTGATCTCGAACAGGATCCCAACGAAATGAAAAGTGTTTACAATGATGACAAGTATTCTGATGTTCAGGCGTTACTACACAAGAAGCTCGCTGAACTTAGAAACGAGTACGATCTACCTGCTTTAAATCGTGAAAGCAATCAAAAGAAGAAACCGCAGAGGAAGAGAAAGAACAAGAAGAACGCAAAGTGATCTCTCTTTCGAGTGCATGCAGCAATGCCTGTTCATTAATCAATGAAGTTAACGGTATTTAGTGAGAATAAACATGACGCTAGAAGATGTAAGCAAATTAGCTGGATACTCTACCGCGACAGTTTCCCGCGTAATCAATGGTTCAGCCAAGGTCAGCCCTGAGACAAAAAAACATGTCGAGCGCGCAATTCGTGAACTGAATTACCAGCCCAGCTTTGCCGCCAGAATGCTTCGCCGCGAGGCAACCGATAGCATCGGTGTTATCTTTCCTGATCTTGATGTCGGCTTCTATACCGAAGTATTGAAATCTATCAACAAGCGAGCTGCCCTAAACGATTACGATCTGATGGTCGCTTTCGGACATGATCCTGAAAGCGAAATGCGGCTTATTAAAAAATACGTACAGCAAAAGCGCGTAGATGCACTAATTGTGATGAACCTCGACCTTCCGACGCGATTCATTCGCAGCCTTGATGGATGCAAGGTTCCGCTCGTATTGCTAGATCGCCCAGAAAGTGGCGCAAACACGATTTCTGTTGGAATTGACAATGAGATCGGCACGCGCGAAGCCATGGAGCATCTGATTAAGACCCACGATTATCGCAAGATTGCCATCGCAACTGGCCCGGTCGATACGCATGACTCGCAAGCTCGATTAACAGCTTGCCGCGAGATAGCAGCTGAATTTGGCATCCCACAAAATGATCTGCTGATTTGGGAAGGCGACTTTACCGAAATGAGTGGGTACGAACTAATTCGCTCACACATCAGATCACATCCGCAACTTCCAGACGCAGTCTTTGCATTAAACGACCCGATGGCCTTTGGAATTCTTGATGGTCTTCGTGAAGCAAACCTCAGAGTGCCACAAGATATCGCAGTCGTCGGCTTTGATGATGTCTCACTCGCAAAACACTTAAGCTTAACCAGTGTATCGGTTCCATTTGATGAACTTGGTCAGCTCGCGGTTGATGCTGCTATTCAAGCAGTCAATGAACCTGCGAACACCATACAAAGAGAATATTTTGTTAAAACCAAGCTTGTTGTCCGGGAAACATGCGGCGGCACCGGTTAGCCCTTTAAATCTTTATTGTGTTCCAAGCTCTCCAATGATGAAGCATTGCCTTTTGTGTAAACGATTCCACCGCAAGTTGCTGTTGCTCGAGGCTATTCATAATGTTGATCCAATTCAAATTTGCACTGTGTTTATTCTTAGCAGCAAGCTGCGTAGCGATGCCTCAATTGGCTAACGCTGCCTACTCCCCAACGAAAAATCAGCACGCTTTTTTACAGGAACTCTCGCTGCGCAGTTTTCGTTTTTTTTGGGAGCAAGCCAATCCGGAAAATGGATTGATCCCCGACCAAGCTGATGCCGATGGAAAAGGTCACAGTAAGGTCGCAAGTATCGCCGCAGTAGGCTTCGGTTTAACTGCTTACTGTATCGCTGACGAAAGGCAATGGGAATCACATGAAGCACTTAAACAACGCACACTCACTACGCTACGTTTTTTCGCTAATGAAGCTGAAACAGAGCATGGTTTCTTCTATCACTTTCTAGACATGAAAACAGGGAAGCGAGCTTGGGATTGCGAACTCTCAAGTGTTGACACCGCATTACTTCTCGCTGGCGTATTGACTGCACGCGAACATTTTGAAAACAAAGAAATTAAAGAACTTGCCACGCGTATCTACAACCGAATCGATTGGAAGTGGATGCAAAACGGCAAGAAAACATTGACCATGGGCTGGAAACCAGAAAAAGGTTTTCTGAGTGCGAGATGGTCTCACTATAACGAACTTATGCTCATCTATATTCTTGCCATGGGATCACCGACTCACCCAATCGAACCAGATGCATGGGACGCATGGAGTCGCAACAAGATCATCAAGTATGGTAAATACACGTTTATTGAATGCCCACCATTGTTCACGCACCAATACTCACACGCATGGATTGATTTTGAAAACAAGCGTGATGACTATGCAAACTACTGGGCCAATTCACGTTTAGCTACACTCGCCCAACAGCAATTCTCGGTTGATCTCGCCAAGCGTTTCCCACTTTATACTAAGTACATGTGGGGTCTGACTGCAGCCGCAGGCGAAAATGGCTATATGGTTTGGGGTGGTCCCCCAGAAACTGTTTCTCCACCAGTGGACGGCAGTATCGTACCTTGCGCGCCTGGCGGATCAATCCCCTTTGCCCCGGAAACCTGCATCCCTACGCTTTACAACATGTATAAAAAGCATAAAGCAAAAGCATGGAAACGCTATGGCTTCGTCGATTCCTTTAATCCACACACAAAATGGTATGCGGATAAAGTTTTAGGCATTGATGTTGGCATCACGCTTCTGATGATTGAAAATCAGAACGATCGTTTTGTTTGGAACGTCTTTCAAAAGAATCTCGAAATCAAACAAGCTATGTCACTCGCGAACTTTCGAAAAATTACACCGAGTGAAAAACGTCACAATCGAACAAATTCAATTTTCTTTAAAAAAGCCGGACTAAGAGATCTCAGCCAATCGCAAAGACCTATCGCCCAAGCCCATTGGAGTGAAGATCATATAGTTGGAAAACGCGACTGGCAAACCATGGTTCTAAATGGCGAAGGTATTTCACAGTTTGCGTTTACATGGAATACCGAAGAGCTCGTGTTTCATGCAAAACTCACAGGGATGAAGCTACGTAACAAATATCCAGCAACTCAATTATTTAATGATGACTGCATTGAATTGTTTATCGACCCACAAAATAATGGATTACGCTGGCAGAATAAGGAAGACTGGCAAATTGGATTTGCGCCGCCAAACCGCTCATATGAATGGTTTCGCAAACGAAAATCATTTTCGGCATCAATAATAACCGGAAAGGACAAACGCGGCTTTACTGTGCGCTGTGCAATCAAATGGAAAGATCTTGGTATTAAGCCGCGTAAAGGACTTAAGCTCGGTGTTAGCCCAGTAGTCAATCAAACGAGCGTGAAAGATGCGGGCAAAACTGAATGGCATTTTAAAGAAAATGCGAAGTCTGTGGAGTTGGGTATTTTGAGATTAATAAAATAGCCCATTAGGAATACCCAAAACAAGAAAGTAAGACTATGTCTCAAGATATGATTTTGAATCAAGCAGTTGAAACATTTACGTGCTGTGATGAAACCGGTTTCAATCTTCAAACACTAAGCAATAACGCTGGTATGAAGATTTCTGCATTACCAAACGGTCATGTCTATGCCATTGAACATGAGTCAATCATGGTCAATCAGCAGTTGGCTCATCCAATTTTTGGTGGCATTACTTCAATCTTTATTCGTCAGCATACAAACGATAAAATTCAATACTATCAAATTCTTGGCCCTCAGCACCATTGCCATTTCAGTTGTGATGATAGAACTTTCTACTGGCATGGTGACTGGAACAACCTACGATATGAAATCATATTTGAATTGCATAAAACCGAAACAGCATGGCGATGGCAAGTTAAAATTCACGGCTCATACGATAAAGATATTCGTTACGATGCGATTCTAATACAAGACATCGGACTTGCTACACGTGATACCATTCGCTCGAACGAAGCATACTTATCTCAATACATTGATCACTATATTCATGATCATCCAAATAATGGAAGAATGATCACTGCCCGTCAGAATAGATCGCAATCTGGCAAATATCCGAGCGTGACACATGCGATCGATGGTAAGTGCGCCGCAGTGATGAGTGATGCCTACGATTTTTATGGCACATCATACCGTATTACCAATACACCTGAATCAATAAAAAAAACAGTACTACCAACAATTAAGAATCAATATGAATTTGCTTCAGCCATACTGCAATCTGAACCTACAACCATGTCAAATCATGGCATGTGGTCTTGTACTTTCCATGCATTTGTACAACCCGATCAGCCCAAACCTACTTCGAGCATTCAAGCAACGATGATGCTTGAACATATGAAACGTTGGCCAACTAAACATACTGATATCACCCCAATATTCAATGCAGTCCTACCAGGACCAATCAAAATACAACGCATACATGGCACTAAACCGACAGCTTCTGACCTAAAAAAGTATTTTCCTGAACCGTGGCGACATGAAGAATATAGCGGTGAAAATCTTTGGTCATTTTTCTGCAATGATCATGAGCATGTTGTCATTGCAGATAAAGAAGCATCGGTCATGCGGTCACATGGCCACATCCTCAGATCCGCCTCCGAATTGCTTCCATCTAAACATGACATTTGCTGCACATCATGGATCGGTGGCATCTTCGCATCACATGTAGCAATAGGCAATACGTCGTTTAATAAATTCTCAGGGGCAATCCGCAATAGCCTTGACCTCGCCTACATAAATGGCTTACGTATCGCGATTGTCGTAGACGACCAAATCAGAATTCTTGGAACACCTTCAATCTATTCAATGACACATGAAGGTTG
The DNA here is from genome assembly GCF_050931845.1 of Poriferisphaera sp. WC338. Classification (GTDB taxonomy): domain Bacteria; phylum Planctomycetota; class Phycisphaerae; order Phycisphaerales; family Phycisphaeraceae; genus Poriferisphaera. The sequence goes on along the minus strand of NZ_CP194516.1, from coordinate 1,701,256 downwards.
CCGCTGGATCTATGCGTTACCAGAAAGAACCTTAGACATTACGATTCAAGCCAAAAATAACACCCAAGGATTTCGATTTAATATCCGCTCCACTACAGGCGAACCGTGTGAACTTCTAATTTTTGGTGATGTTCTAATGGGTGCAAATGAATACGATCAATCTGCAACCATTGCCATCGATCATGAAGAAAAAACCATTCAATTTAGCCACCAAACACAGACGCCTTTTCATGAAACTTCACCTGCTACCCGAATACAACTCTCCTTTAAGGATACGTCATCTATACAAGCTCTTGGCGGAGATGAACTACTTACAAATAAATGTGACCGTCAAAACTACCCGGTATTCGCGATTAAGGCATATCTGCAAGAGTCAATATCATTTGATCTTCAAGATCTTGCTAACATTAAAAATGAATCCAGTGTGAAAACATCACTAAAAGCGATGCTTAACCCCATTCACCTCTCGAATCAAACAAATGAAACAGTTGCAATCTTAGATGATTGCCTGCAGTGGTATAAGCACAACGCAATGGTTCATTTGAGTTCTCCGCATGGTTTGGAACAATTTGGCGGAGCAGCATGGGGCGTACGTGACGTCCTGCAAGGGCCGGTTGAGTTTTTACTTGCACTAGGACACGATAAAGAAGCTCGTGAGATTATTTGTCAAGTTTATGCAGAGCAAGATTATGAAAGTGGACAATGGCCACAATGGTTTATGTTTAAACCCTATGAAACAGTTCGCCAAGCGGATTGTCACGGTGATATTATTGTTTGGCCGCTGAAATCCATCGCGCACTATATTCAACGTACCGGTGATACCTCAATCTTAACTGAGTCAGTACCTTTCTATCGGCAAAATAATTCTAGCATAACCATTCTCGATCATATTGCTCGCTGTATCGAAATCATCACAAACAGCTGTATTACAGGTACCGCACTTATACGATACGGTGATGGCGATTGGAATGATTCACTTCAGCCAGCAGATGAACGCTTCCGTGAAAATATGGTTAGTACGTGGACCGTTGAACTTCTTTATCAGGCATTAGGCGAACTTCACGCATCACTAGAACATGCAAATATCACACTTCACTGGGTAGATAGCATTCCTACATTAAGAAAGAAAATTAAAGCTGATTTTAATAAGCATCTTATACGTGACGATTGCGTTGCAGGCTTCGCTTTGTTTAACGACCAATCTCATCAGCCTGATCTATTGTTACATCCCTCAGATGAAAGAACCGGCATTGCTTACCGTCTACTCCCCATGATTCGTGGGATCTTGAGCGAAATGTTTACGCCTAAGCAGGCTGAAACACATGCAGCCTACATTCGCAAGAACTTGCTCGCACCCGATGGTGCACGCTTAATGAGTAAGCCACCGACATATCGCGGTGGATCAGAAGTTATATTCCAGCGTGCGGAATCAGCAGCATCTTTCGGACGAGAAATCGGCTTGCAATATGTCCATGCTCACCTTCGATATGCTGAATCACTCTCAGAACGAGGCATGGCTAGTGAATTGATACATGCTCTTCTACAGGCGTGCTCAATTCAGCTGAACAAATCTGTTCCCAATAGTGCGCCCAGACAAGCTAATGCCTATTTCAGTAGTTCAGATGCAGCCTTCAGCAATCGTGAAGAAGCTTCGCAGTATTACGATCGGGTAATGACCGGAGACGTGCCTGTACGTGGTGGTTGGCGCATCTATTCCTCTGGACCTGGAATTTATATACGCCTTGTGATTGAAAACTTATTGGGTATCTCAAGACACTTTGGTAACCTCGTCATCGACCCTATTTTAAATCAAGATTTTGATAACACATCTTGCCGCATTAATCTTTTCAATAAGCTTCTTAACATCACATATAAAGCCAGTACAGATAATTCAATCCATGTCACCATTGATGGAAAATCCACTCCTCATCAAAATCAGCACCCCAAACCCTATCGCCAAGCCGGAATTGTTATCGACAAAACTATCATTAATGATCTTTCGAATCAGGAAGTACATGAAATGATTATTCATTATCCAGTCAAATAGCATGAGACAATATAGCACTATCTGTGTGGTAAAAAAAGAGTTATAAAATGAAATCGACCATACATCAACATTATGTTGCTCTCATCATGTCTCTGATCTTTGTATTGCAGACCCATGCAGTAGATCTCAATTCTGTCTTTACGGATCATATGGTAATTCAGCGGGATCAACCTATTGAATTTTTTGGAGCAGGAACGCCATATGAGGAATTTGACGTACATTTCAATGGAAAAATCGTCCATGTCAAAACAGATGTACAAGGGGAATGGTCTGCTACCTTCCCAGCTATGCAAGCATCGTTCACAGCTCATCGGCTACTTATTACATCACAGAAACGTGAACAGGAAATAGAGATCAACGACATCTTGATTGGCGATGTTTGGATTTGTGCTGGCCAAAGCAATATGGGATGGGGCCTATTTCAAACGATCCCTCAGCCAACGCAATATCAGAAATCGAACCAACTCCGTTTACTTCGCAGTAAAACACCACGTGGAACTCAAAAACCTTCACAAGATTTCGTAATCAACCCTCAATTTAATCAATCATGGCAACATGCAACAAGAACATACGCACAAAATTTCTCAGCTGTTTCATATTACTTTGGCTTAAAAACAACCACAGAACTTAATATCCCTATCGGTTTAATTGAATCCTCTCTGGGAGGCACTGGTATTCAGTGCTGGATGCCTCTCGGTGCACTGCAATCTCATCCAGACTATGACGAAATCCAAAAACATTATGAGACTGAAATCAATTGGGCGAAAGAACATGCTAAGACACCACAGATTCTCGAAACATATCGTCAGAAGCGACCATCTCAACTTTATAATGGTATGCTTCATCCATTAACACGACTCAAGATCAAAGGCATGATCTGGTATCAAGCAGAAAATAATGCGCCCGATTATAAAATTTATCGAACTCTATTTCCCGCAGCGATTAAAGGTTGGCGTAAAGTATGGGGACAGGGCGATTTTCCTTTTTTCTTTGTTCAATTGCCCGGCTTTTCAGGTAGTAATGACTGGCAGAAAAATCGGACAAAGTTTTGGCCATATCAACGTGAATCGCAAGAACATGCGCTAAAGCTTTCTAATACCGGCATGACGGTCACAATTGATCTCGGGCATGAGACAAATATACACCCTAAATACAAACAACCTATTGGCGAGCGCCTCGCACGCCATGCTATCGCACTTGAGAAACAAAAAACGTTAACGAGTGGTCCCGTATTAATCGATGTCACAAAACACGGCAAAAGCGCGATCCTAACCTTTGATCATGTTGGATCTGGCCTTCAATCACGTAATATTCGTATTGGCAAAAAATTAGATGATCTTGAACTTGATACAGAAGCTCATATTATCCCAAAAGAAATTCTTGCTGGATTTGAAGTTTGCGGCAAGGACAAAAAATTCTATCCTGCTCTGGCTGCAATCACTACTACCAATAGTATTATTGTTTGGTCTGAAAACGTATCGCTGATACACAAAGTCCGCTATGCCTTTAAAGCATTTCCGCTTTGCAATTTGTTTAATTCTGAAGGACTCCCAGCTCAACCATTCAGAACCGATACTTTTGATTTTAATGCGACGCAATAGCTGTAACTGACTGATCATATATTACAAAATTTTATCAAACATCTTCCAAGGCTTGATTATGCTGAAACACATTCTACCCATATTAATGTTGTTTAGTTTCTTGCATACTGCTTCAGCCAGAATCTCGATGCCCACAATTTTCAGTGACAATATGGTTTTGCAGCAGAAAACTAAAAATGCCATTTGGGGGTGGGCTGAACCTGGTGAGAAAGTTACGATCAACGCTTCATGGGGGGCAACCTCTACCGTGGTAACAGGATCTAATGGTAAGTGGAAACTATTGCTGGATACACCAAACTATGGCACAGATTTCACTCTTACTGTCAGAGGCAACAACACTGTAAAAATCAACAATGTCGCGGTCGGTGAAGTTTGGCTCTGTGCAGGTCAATCAAATATGGGATGGTCATTAGGAAATACTTTTAACGGCGAAGACGAAGCGGCATCAGCAAACTACCCCAATTACCGCATCTTTAAATCTGCACGAGAGCACTGGCATGAGCCTTTAGATATACCGAGAGATCGACTCGCGAAATGGAAACCTTGCACTCCCCAATCCGCAGCAGCCACATCAGCTGTCTCATACTACTTTGGCAAGAAGTTACATACAGATTTAAACGTTCCTATCGGCATTATCGTTCAAGCTTTTGCCGGCACGCCTATCGAAGGTTGGATGCCCTATGACATACAGAAGCATGACCCTAAAACACAACAATTGATCAATGAAAAGAATACTGCCAGCGAACGGCTTATCAAGAATGGTGTCACACCAGAATCTGCAATAACCAAATTCAATCAAGAACTGTCAGCTTACAATGATAAAATCGACCGCGGTGAAACCATGAAGAATGCATACCGCACACTAACACCACCCATTATTACAAAGCCTGCTAACATGGGCCATCAGTATCCCGGTCATATCTATAACGCCATGATTTACCCCATCAGACCATATGGTATCCGTGGCGCAATTTGGTATCAGGGTGAACGCAATTCAAAAACAGTTCCTCAAGCCCTCAATTACAAAATACAACTACCGCTCATGATTAACCATTACCGGTCATCCTGGCATGAATTGTCTGATGGAAATATCGACGATGAATTTCCATTCTACTTCACGCAACTTCCGAGCTGGAACCCACCGCAAACTGAACCTGTCGAAGGAATTGAAGCGACATGGGCTGTCAATCGTGAGATGATGCGGTTAGTCGACAATGAATTACCGAATACTGGCATGGCTGTTTCAATCGATACTGGCGATGCGATTGCATTACATCCTAAAAACAAAAAGCCAATCGGCCTCCGCCTTGCTTATCTCGCACTTAATCGTACATACGGCAAGGATCTCGTTAGTAGCGGACCACATCTCATCAAACAAACGATCGATGGCGCTACGATCGTGCTACATTTTGATTCTATTGGTAGCGGGCTTATGGCCGGTAAGAAAGGCCCATTAAATACTTTTGCAATTGCCGGCAAAGATCGACGATGGCACTGGGCTGATGCAGCAATCATCAACAATACCGTAACCCTTTCTTCACATGAGGTTAAGCAGCCAGTTGCCGCACGCTACGCATGGGCCATGAATCCTTCTCAGCGTAATCTTCTCTATAACAAGGAAGGTATACCCGCCTCACCATTCAGGACGGATGATTGGCCTCTTTTCTCATCTGATGATGAAGCCGTCATTGTAAACAAGCCAAAGAAACCGAAAAGCTATAAACCCGTCGATTGGAATCGGCCTGAAATGAAACAATAACATCTATTGCCATCCGTCACACCAACATCACACAGAATCCACAGGAAGATCAATGTCTATTTATAGATACAAAGAAAATATGACCTATTGCTTTTTAATAACTATGCTCCTCGGCACCATAATCACGCCATCTGTTTTCGCTAAAACGGATGGCACAGCTGATGAAACCGCAACTTTGAATGTCGTTTCTAAATTCTCATTCGTTGATCGCGAGAAATTTGTTGAGCGTGGGCAAATAGAATATACCATTCCAGTGAAACTTACCGACAATTTATCAATCGGTGATGCGAGAGAATATGGCAATCTAACAAATATTGTTGCCTATCTAAATCAAATAGAAAAGAACAATCAACAATTCCGTATTGGCAAAGGGGTACCAAACAAGCAGCACAAAGTAAATCGTAAATGGGCCCCAAAAGTTGTTGGTAATATTGACAGTATTCTCATTGCAAAAGATGGAAAGTTAATCCTTGAAGAATACTTTGCAGATGCACACATCGATCGCCCGCATTACCAGATGTCCATTACCAAAAGCATTATGTCTCACGCGATCGGCAAAGCGATTGAGCTTGGAAAGATTAGTAGCGAAGATGCTTCTATTTTGAAATACCTACCAGAAGTTGATGTAAGGAATATTGCGGTAGGTGCTGATCAAATCACCATTCGTGATCTATTGACCATGAGTTCTGGCATCCGCTATAAACCTAAGGACCGTAAATCTAGAATCAACAAAAACAACCATGCAGAACTCTATCTTTCACTTACAACACCAATCCCTAATAGTAAAACTTATAAGTATGATGGCGCTAATCTCGATATCCTCTCGCATATTCTCTATAACACCACGGGGATGAAACTAAGTGAGTTTTGTGATACCTATCTATTTGGCCCAATGGGAATCAAGCAATATTCATTTGGTAAATCGGTCTGTGGTCTTGAAAAAGCTGCAGCTGGAATGAAATTGCGTTCTCGCGACATGCTAAAGATCGGCCTGATGACGGCTCACCAAGGTCAATGGAATGACAAGCAAATCCTTAATTCCGAGTGGATCAAAAAAGCAACAGCTATCCACACAAATCATGACCAACCTCATCAGTACGGCTATTTCTGGTGGAGCAATACAATCAATGTGAAAGGTAAAACATTTCGAGTTCGCTCAGCTCGAGGGGCTGGTGGCCAATTCATTTTCATGATCCCTGAGATCGATCTCATCACCGTTTACACCAGTTACTACGCAACCAACAAGCCAATACAAGATTTCGCTAACATCATTGTACCGCTGTTTGTCAAATAACTTTTAGCGACAGAAATTATAAAAGCACGTTTGTTCACAATAACGGTCAAGGCTTACTGCTTGGCCGTTACCTTTTTCGTCGTCCTCGGCTCATTAAACGTCTGGTCTTTATGATCATTATGGCGAAGGAATAGTTTTTTCATTCTTATGATGCGTTGTTTATGATCCGACTCATTGATAAGATTCTTCTTTTGCCCAATATCGTTCTTCAAGTCATACAGTTCCGTCGCTTTATTTTCACGATCCACAAGAAGTACCCAATCATCTTGGCGGATTGCACCATCGTATGCATATCCATCCTGATAGATGATTACATTGTGAATTGATTCCCTTGGATCCCTAAATATTGGCATTAGGGAAGCAGAATCCATTGCTTGATCTGCATCCATATTCTGATTGGTCAATTCATACATTGTCGCCACCCAATCATGCGTAATTACAGGCTGATCACACGTACTCCCCGGCTCGACCATCCACTCACCCATCACACCATTCTTCCAACTCACAATCATTGGAACACGATGGCCACCTTCGTAAACAGATGCTTTATAGTCCCTAAACACACCATTATTATCATGATCTGGATCACCATACTTCGTTACATTTGGCCATAATGCCCCATTATCACTCGTAAAGATAATCATGGTATTCTCGCGCAATCCTTCTTCCTCCAACTTGTCAATAATTTTGCCAACCTGAAGATCCAATTCATATACCATGTCAGATGTTTCTCCACCTGTCACTCCTTCAACCGGCGTATTGATCTCTGATGAATCTCCATCAAAATCAAGCGGAGGAGAATGCGGCACATGGATCGCTTGGCTCGCATAATATAGTAAGAATGGCGAAGCCTTCTCGCTCTTACGATTCATCTCTTGATGTTGATCAATAAACGCTATCGCCTTATCAGAAAGAATGATTCCGACCTGGCTCGAATCATAGGCTTTATCGCCACGCCCCGGACTCTTGACTGGGTGTTCAACAATCTCTGAAGTACCATTGTTTCCCATATGATATTTACCATTCGTCCATAGACGTGTACTACTGTTATCAGCTTTATCAGCTTGATTGATTGGTACGTACTTGCCATTTTCAAAAAAGGCATATGGCTCGTGCTGTACACCACTTGGTAGCGCAAAGGAATAATCAAACCCATGCTCATTCGGCCCATCATCTATCCCTCGTGCATAATCCATTTTATGTATTTGGTCCTGCTTGCGGATCGGTTTACCATCATGATCATAAACCGTACCTCCGAGGTGCATCTTCCCAAAGAAAGCAGTGCGATATCCCGCCCGTTGTAGTATTTCCGCTGCAGTAATATGTCGGCCAGCCTGTTTCACATCACCATTCAATGAAAAACCTGAGCTATGGTTGATGTTCCATGAACCACCTGGGCGCCCATTACGATATGGATTGTTGCCGGTCAGCATACTATACCGTGATGGTGCACACAACGACGCAGCAGAATGTGCATCTGTGAATCGCATTCCTTCGTGTGCGAGACGATCAATATTAGGTGTTGGAATCTTACCGCCATAGCAACCCAAATCACCATAGCCAATATCATCAGCAAAAATAACAACGACATTTGGATATGAGCTTGATGCGACAAGATTAGATTGCGATTCAGCCATAGCAAATGAATAGCTGGTGGTCCCTATTGCAAAAGCCATATAGGTTTTCGTAAAAACACGCTTCATGGATACTTCCTGATCAAAAAGAGATAGTTATCACACAGATAGTTCAAAGATTGAATTAAGTAATTTCTATATGATATATGCTATATGAATAATGTACATTTAATTTATATTTAATTAAAGATGATTTTTATATATTAAAAAATGTAAATTATTACACCCTTCTTTCATCATATATGTACGATTAAACACTTTTAATAAAGCTATTTAATTCATTATTTAATATGAAATTTTCTTTATAAAAATAATACTATAATGTAGAATAAAATTCTATATTAACCTTTGATCAATATCCAATTGGAGATCGTAGATGTTTAACATGACCAAACCTTCATTTGTCACATCTACATGCCTTTTAGCATGCTCCTTAACATCAATATCATCAATTTATGCTGCAGAACCATTGAATGTACTACTTTTTACAGCAGACGACCTTGGTTACGAAGCCATTACCCAAAAACCTGATTTAGCTCCAAATCTAAATCGATTTGCTCAAGAAAGCATTAGCTTCGAACGTGCCCATATGAATATGCCGATCTGTATGCCAAGCAGATCAATCATTGCGACAGGACGATACGGTCACCGTAGTGGCATGATGGGATTCTTCCACATGAAAAAACCTATCCCGACAGTCATGCAAACATTCCGAGATGCAACCTACAAAGTCGGTGTGCTAGGTAAGGTTAACCATTCCACTCCGGATGAAGAATTTGAATGGGATTACACAAAAGATTATCCCGATCTCGGGGCAGGGCGGGATCCTGAAAAGTACTATCAGTACAGTGTCGAATTCATCAAACAATGCCGACAATCTAGACAACCCTTTTATTTCATGGTCAATTCACACGATCCACACCGACCATTTCATAACCCCGACAAACCACTGAGAAATGCTGCAAAGCCCTCGAAGCTTTACTCTCCCGAAGATGTAGTCATACCAGCATTTCTGCCTGATTTACCTGATATCCGCGTTGAGATGAGTCATTACTACAACTCGGTACGCCGGCTAGATGATACATTTGGCCGCGTCATGGATGCGCTAAAAGAAAGTGGCATGGCAGGCAATACGCTCGTGCTCTTTGTCTCTGACAATGGCTCTCCATTCCCTTTTGCAAAGGCCAATGCGTACTTACCTAGCACCTTAACCAATTGTTTTGTGAGATGGCCAGGTGTAGTCAAACCCGGACGCACTGACAATCAACATTTCGTATCATCAGTTGATTTTTTTCCAACATTCTTAGATGCAGCGAGAATATCAAATCCGGGCGGCATGGACGGACGCTCAATGGTTCCACTTTTACGTGGCGAAACCGATTCTGGCCGTAAAGTTGTATTCACACAAATTGATTACAAAATCGGCGGCCCAGCCTCACCGATGCGGGCTATTGAAAATGAACGATATCGCTATATTTTTAACCCATGGTCAGGAAAAGACTACACCTATCGCAACAACAATGAAGGACTTACGATGAAAGCGATGGACGAAGCCGCAGCACACGATTCATATGTTGCCGAACGAGTCCGAGTCTATCGCCATCGTGATCTACAAGAATTTTATGATTTGCAGGCCGATCCTGGATGCACGAAGAATCTGATTAACAATACGTCTATGGAAACAAACATTGTAGCCATGCGCAACCAATTACAAACGTGGATGAATGAAACTAGTGACCCACTTTTACTAGCATTTGTAATGCGCGACGACCACCTCAAAATGAAACAGGCTCTTCTCGATCATTATCCAGCCAAAGAAAGCATGATGACTGAGAAACAACTAGCTAAAATGAAAGCGCGCAGCGCCCAACGCAAAGCAAGGTCAAAGCAAAAACGAAAACAACGATCTAACCCATAGAATATCAACCCAACCCATTATATATGTATGTATATGTATCAAACTCAACTCCCAAGGCGATGCTTCTTTATGCATCGCTTTATCAATTGAAGCGACCTTTGCAATAGTTTTTCATGGCACGAGATATACCGAACCATTACTACTTTCTTACTTCTTGCGACTCGAAACTTTACTAATGAACACATGAACTGATACTAGCCAATTGACATAAGAAATTACCCAAACATACAACATGGCAATTCATTCTGCAGAAATGATGGCAGCTGACATAAAAAACAGGCCCGCCCATATTGGACGAACCTGCAATAATAATCTATTCAACTATTCATTTTATTTAGTACGACGCGCCATCACTAAAAGCCCGCCAAGACCGATCAATGCAAGAGATGCTGGCTCAGGTATCGCAGGAATCTCAACAGTATAGGTTGCACTCACGTCATCAGCGATCAGGAAAACGGTTTTCATGCTGCTTGTGGAATCGCTATTAGGCGTAATCACATGCATCACAAGCTTGTAGGTAATATCCGTGATATCTGCCAATGCAATGCCTGCGCCACCATCAAATGGGTTGCCATCATAATCACCGTAAGCAGCCCAATCATTAATCCCGCCAAGAGCCAAAGTCCCTGCAGGCGGGAAATTGTCCTTACCCATTGAAATGCGATTCGTTCCAGCTCGATACTCATTTCCGTCAGCCGTCTTAACATCCATTTCGACATAGAATTCAACGTCTAACTCATCTCCAGCCTGAAGCACAGCACTTACCTTAAACGACACATCATTCAGCACGATATCAGTAAGCATCGCTGTCGTTGCATCGAAACCTCCCACGCTGGTGATGGCGGTATCTGCCGTCCAAGACAATGCCTGCTTCTTCGCAGAAAAAAAGCCCGCACTACCAAGGCCGCCATTCGAATCTACACCCTTAGCATCAAAAACCAAGTTCTCTTTCGTCCCACCCGCACGCCATCCGGTCCAGCCTGCATAACGCTCTGTGTTGTTTGCACCAACGAAACTACCATTCTCAACCATCTCACCAGTAACGATGGTTGCCGCCTCCACATGCGACAATAATGGCAACGCTGTCAATGCTGCGGCACTTAGTAAAATTCGCTTCATCCTGTTCTCCTTCGTTTGACATCGAATCCTGAATCACAGTTATTGCTATATGAGCTAGAACCAGATCAACAGATAGGAGGAACCTCTTATCTCACAACCCGTCATGCAAGAAATGGGTAACGGGCATAATCAGGCATAAAACCCAAAAGCAAACGATTACAAGAATATCATGCGAAAGATCCGCCGTCAACCACTTCATCTGACATTTTACTCGCACAATCAATATCCATGTAATTCATTTTTTTATAAATATTTACGATAATCTAAATCTTACAGTCCCTCTCGGGATCATTTATCTTAGCACACTGATATTCAATGAAATTATGAGAAAACGATTACATAGGTACTCGAAAAAAAAGCCTCCGATCTCTCAGAGACTTTTATCAAAAATGCACGAGGGAGGATTCGAACCTCCAACCGCCGGTTCCGTAGACCGGTGCTCTATCCAATTGAGCTACTCGTGCAGACGAGTTAGGAGAAAAAGAATAACAATATTCTGACCAAAGGCAAGCTGGCTTCGGCACGGGTTGCCCGATTTGTGGAGAAATAATTTAGCCTACAACATACCTATAAACCTATGCCACAACACCTTACACATCGCTTCCCATTCGCCGCCACTGCAGCCTCTGCATGTCTGATACAATACACTCGTGAAAGCCATAACAGAACACGACGATCATCTCACTCGCCTTAAAACTCAGATCCACAGCTACCCCAGCCTACTAACAGCCTATTCAGGCGGAATTGACTCTACCCTCGTCGCTTGGGCGGCTCGCAAAACGCTTGGCAAGCAGGCTGCACCAGCGGTCATTGCAGATTCTCCCTCTTTGCCTCGAAGTGAGCTAGAAGCCGCCATCTCACTCGCCACCGAACTGGATATCCAACTCCACACCATCCAACCGAATGAGCAGCACGACCCGGATTACCAAGCAAACCAAGGAAACCGGTGCTATTTTTGCAAGTCGCATCTCTACACAGACATGATCGCTTTGGCGGAGAAGCTCGGCATCAAATATCTTGCAAACGGAACCAACGCTGACGACACCGGTGATCATCGGCCGGGCCTCACCGCTGCATCTGAAGCGAAAATCGTTAGCCCGCTACTCGATGCTGGCCTCACTAAGACAGATGTACGTAGACTCGCACAAAAAGCCAGCTTGCCGAACTGGGACAAGCCAGCCGCTGCGTGCTTGGCCAGCCGCATCCCCTACGGGACGCCTGTCACCCCAGAAAGATTGACTCAGATTGAAAACGCCGAAACCGCACTTCAAACACTGGGGCTCTCTGGCTTCCGCGTGCGCTACCACGATTCACTCGCCCGTATCGAGCTTCAGGAAAACGACTTAAAGCGATCTATCCTCGAGCACCAGTTACGCGACCAAATCATTCTCGCCGTAAAGGCGGCGGGATTCACATATGTGAGCCTTGATCTGGAAGGGTTTCGATCCGGAAGCGGCAATCTGATCCTCACCATCAACCAGTCAAACCCCACACCTTGAGTCATTCTTGATGGGCCTGATGGCCGATAACTATGACAGACCGAGCCTGTTCGGCCTTGCACGCCCTTATTTCGACGAGAATAGCTATCTGTATTGCCCCGCTCGTTGAAGCCCCGGCCACTCAACCTTAGAATTAAGCGTGAGTTGGAGAATTGTTCTCAGCCTTGGAGGTAGTGGCTGACGTGAAACGAAAATGCGACAAATGCGACCGGCCCGCGACCCATCATTCCGTGGAGATCATGGGCAGCCAGAAGATCGAGAAGCACCTGTGCGATCAGCACGCCGCCGAGGAAGGCATCGCTATCAAAGCCGTGCAACCGCCGATCAATGAGCTACTCACCAATTTCGTCAAACTCCATGCATCTGATGAGCCTGAAAGCGACAATCCACAAGCCACATCTGGCAACCCACTCTCCGGGTCAGAGTGCGAACAATGTGGCATGACTTTCAGCCTGTTCCGCGAAAAATCACTGCTTGGCTGCCCAAACTGTTACAAGGTTTTTGAACGCCAAATCAGTTCGCTCCTCGAACGTGCCCATGAAGGTGGCACGTACCACATCGGCAAAGTGCCGGTCAGGGCAGGGGCAGATGAACATCGCCAGACACAACTATTGCATTTGCGCAAAAAGCTAGATGATGCGGTGGCCTCGGAAGACTACGAGCTTGCAGCCCGCCTACGTGACGACATCAAAACCTTTGAGGAGTCGCCGGAATGAGTATCAGCAAGATGACCGACCATGCTGGCGAATGGCTCAAAGGCACTGGCCCGAGTAACGATGTGGTGATTTCAAGCCGCATCCGGCTTGCACGCAATCTGGCAGGCTTCCCATTTGTCTGTAGAGCCAACGAACGTCAGCAGCATGAAATTTACGATCTTTGCCACCGCAATATCATCGAGCAAAAACTAGATGACAATGTGCTATGGATCAACATGCTCGAAAGCCCGAAACTCGACCGCGAACTCTTGGTTGAACGGCATCTGATTAGCAAGCAACATGCGCACATCGCGGATGATCATCCGCGTGCTGTCGCAGCCAGCACCGATGAAACCTTCGCCATCATGATCAACGAGGAAGATCATTTGCGTATGCAGGTGCTTCGTAGCGGCTTGCAACTCACCGAAGCCTTCCGACATATTGATCATATCGATGACCTGCTCGAAGCCAAGCTCGACTATGCCTACTCGAATCGCTTTGGCTATCTCACCGCTTGCCCAACCAACATTGGTACCGGCATCCGTGTGAGCGTCATGCTTCATCTACCCGCACTAAAACTCACCGGCGAGATCGAAAAGGTCCGCCGTGCTGCACGTGACATGCACCTTGCTGTCCGCGGCCTTTTCGGCGAAGGCTCTGAAGCCGTCGGTGACCTCTACCAGATCAGCAATCAAACCACCCTCGGCAAAAGCGAACTTGAAATCCTCGCTGACTTTGAAACCACAGTCGTGCCGCAAATCATTGCGTATGAACATCAAGCCAGACAGGCGCTTCTTCAACAGCGTGAAGCGCAGCTCGATGACAAGATATGGCGAGCTTGGGCCATCCTCAACAGCGCCCGCGTCATGGGCACTGAAGAAGTCTTACAACTTCTCTCGCACCTGCGGCTTGGTGTAAACCTCGGACGCATCGAATTGCTCGACACGCGCATGATCAATGAGTTGTTCATTCTCACTCAGCCGGCGCACCTACAAAGATTAGCGGGCCGCGAGATGGACCCCGCCGAACGACGCATCGAACGCGCCCGATTTATCCGCGAAAAGCTTAAACGCGCCTAATGCCGTCACTCATTTTCTGCACATCAACATCACACCGCTAACTGAGCTTCAAATTTCCTTAGCAGCGACACGGCTTTTTGTTGCGGCTTGGCCAGTGGCAAATCATCTAGCTCATCCAATCTTCGCCAAGCTATTTCACCATCGCAAACTGCACGCCCTTTTCCGTCCTGAGCAACATGCAGTTCAAAATGTATCGTCAGGTGCGTGGTCTGATGCTTGAATGTCTTCACATGATCCGTCTCCCCGGCTGTTAGATTTACACTTGTTTTCAAGTGCTTTTTGATTGCATTGAAATCTGGTTCACTGGACAATTTCACATCATGTTCCAGTGATAGCAAGCCAAACATGTTAGACCAAAGCCCCTTGGCCGGGCGTTTTACAAAGAGATATTTTCCATCTCGCCGCTGCACCGCAATCAATTGGTGCGTCACCGCACGCGGTTTTTTCTTCGGCAACATCACCGGTAAATCATGCACATCCATCTGATCATCAGCTAACGACTCACATTGATTGCGCACCGGACAAAGCAAACACCCCGCACCTCGCGGCGAACAAATCATTGCCCCCAACTCCATCATCGCCTGATTGTAATTCCCCGCATCCTTAGCTGGCACCAGTGCCTCTGCAATCGACCACAATCGTTTTTTAGTTTCTGTTTCATCTGCCGGCTTTGTGATCTTAAAAATGCGTGACAAGATCCGAATCACATTCCCATCCACAATCGCGGCCCGCTGGTCATATGCAATGGATGCGATCGCGCCCGCTGAATATGGCCCAACCCCAGGCAACTTGAGTAGCTCATCCGCCTCTCGTGGTACTTCCCCCTCAAACTCATCCACGACCATCTTTGCCGCCGCATGAAGATGTCTTGCCCGACGGTAATACCCCAACCCCTGCCACATATTCAAAACCGACTGTTCATCTGCCGCAGCCAAGCTCGCAACCGTCGGAAACACCGCGACAAAACGGTTGAAATAATCAATCACCGTTGCCACCTGAGTTTGCTGAAGCATCGCTTCGGAGACCATCACATGATATGGGTTTGGTTTCTTATCCCCACGCGGCCCGGCCCGCCATGGCAACTCTCGCGCATGTGCCTTGTACCATCGCAACAGATTCCGTCGCAAGTTTCGGATTTTCTTGGGATCAATCTCAAGTACGTCCAACTCAAAACCTCCGTGTCTTCGTGACTCGGCACGTAGACTACCGCCGTATGCTGCACTTGTCGATCATGCCTACCTACTACTAGCCCCCTCAACCGCGCCATTCGTTAAGAACGGCGTTCAGCACGAAAAGAAAGACAAAATATTGGGACTCACCCACCTCGATACACGATATATGCTCTATCGCTGATCCGTTTTACGACCGCGACCTGTGACTGTTACCGTCACATGCCGGGAAGATGTTGTGCTGATTTTTTTCATCAGCCAGCTATGATGATAGATTCAGTCCACACCGTGGACGATGTAAACTCGGAACCAATTTCTAATGATCCCTACGATCTCAAGAACTTCCGAGGGCAGGAGCGACAGTGAATGAAAGTACAGCGTGAAGCCTATCGAGACAAACTGCCCATGGTACGTGATTCGGTCACGCATAAGTTTCAGATCATGGGCCATGAAGGCTATCTGACAATTGGTCTTTTTGAAGACGGCCGACCAGGTGAAATATTCATAAAAATGGCAAAAGAAGGCTCAACGCTTTCCGGCCTTGTTCAAGGATACTGCCGCGCGTTTTCGATCGCACTTCAGTACGGCCTGCCCATCCACGAAGCCGTCCTCCGATTTAAAGGCATGCGCTTCGAACCCCTCGGCACCACCTCCAACCCCGATATCCCTGAAGCACTCAGCATCATTGATTACGTTGCTCGCTACCTCGAACTTCACTTCATCGAGGAAGATCAATGTGATTGCCATTGATCTTCATAATTTGTCTTAAATGCCCATAAACAACATCGCAAATCCACGATTGTGGACTTTCTAGCCGGGGCGCATCGAGCCGCTAACGCTGCTATAATATTGTCTTGATCGCTTGCTGATCTACCCTTGAGCAGAAAAGTAAGAGCGTTTAAGCAATGGGGCGGGACGCGACGTGGGTACTGGTCAAATTATTCAACCAACGATACGTACTGGGAGAATCTATGTGCGGCATTGCCGGCATTGTAAGCAAGTCTGATGTCAATCAAGGCTTGTACGACGCGCTGACGGTCCTTCAACACCGCGGCCAAGATGCGGCAGGTATCATGACCTGCGACGACGGCCGCTTGTTTCTGCGTAAAGGCAACGGGCTTGTCCGTGACGTCTTCCAGCAAAAACACATGCAACGCCTCTCCGGCAACATGGGCATCGGGCACGTTCGCTACCCTACTGCTGGCAGTTGCAGCTCTGCAGAGTCACAACCCTTCTACGTCAATTCGCCCTACGGCATCACGCTCGCCCACAACGGCAACCTCACTAATGCCAACGAGCTCGCCCAAGAACTCTTCCGCACCGACCTCCGTCACCTGAACACCACCTCTGACTCGGAAGTCATCCTCAACGTCTTCGCACATGAACTGCAAGCACTCGGCAAACTTGAACCCACCGAAGAAGACATCTTCAAAGCTTGTGAAGGTGTGCATCGTCGATGTAAAGGCGCTTACGCACTGGTCGCCATGATCACAGGCTACGGCATTGTCGCGCTGCGTGACCCGAACGGCATCCGCCCACTGGTTTTTGGCAAACGTACTGAAGACGATGGTAGTGTCGAATATATGATCGCCTCCGAAAGTGTCGCGCTCGATTCTCTCGGCTTCTCCCTCGAACGAGATGTCCTCCCCGGTGAAGCGGTCTTCGTCGACATCCACGGTAGCCTGCACACACGCGTTACCGCACCCAACACCAAACACACCCCCTGTATTTTCGAGTATGTCTATCTTGCTCGCCCCGACTCCATGATCGACGGGATCAGCGTTTACAAAGCCCGCCTGCGCATGGGTGATCATCTCGCAGACAAGATCAAGAAACAGTGGTCACACCACCCGATTGACGTGGTCATACCCATCCCAGACAGCAGTCGCACCTCAGCGCTACAAGTCGCGCATCATCTTGGCGTGAAATACCGCGAAGGCTTCATCAAAAACCGCTACATCGGCCGCACGTTTATCATGCCCGGTCAATCGCAGCGCAAAAAATCTGTCCGCCAAAAACTTAACCCCATCGAACTCGAATTCAAAGGCAAGAACGTGCTGCTCGTCGACGACTCCATTGTCCGCGGCACCACCTGCCAAGAGATCATTCAAATGGCACGTGACGCCGGAGCAAACAAAGTCTTCTTCGCTTCAGCCGCCCCCGAAATCCGTCACCCCAATGTCTACGGCATCGACATGCCCGCCGCCCCCGAACTCATCGCCCACGGCCGAACCGTCTCAGAAATCTGCGAATCCATCGGTGCCGACGATCTGATCTATCAGGACCTCCCCGACCTGGTCACCTCTGTCCACGAAGGCAACATGAACGTCGACGGGCTCGAGTGCTCTGTCTTTGACGGCAAATACATCACCGGCGATGTGTCCGATCAATACCTAGCCAGCCTCGAAAAGCAGCGCAGCGACCACGCCAAATCACAAGATCTCGCCACCTACTCCGCAAGCGGCGCCGTCATCGACCTACACAACGACAGCTAAACCAGTCATCGCACCTCAGTATTCTTAAAATCCGCAAGCAGCGCGTCATGTAACGCTTTTGAAATAACAAACTCACCTTCCATGGTGCTGATCACCGCACGGCTATTCTTTGTGTCTACCCGTAATGTAATTTCATCCACATCAGTTCCCGCACCAAACTGCACCGTAAGATCCCCCGCAAACTCTGCTGGCGTGTCACCACGCTCCCACCAGCTTGCTATTAAAGGTGAGGTGGCTGCAATCAGCTTGTGCACAGCAAGGCGATTGAATCTCGCCACACCATTAATCGTCCAGTCGTTCTCTTTCTTCTCAATATCTACTACCGTTTGATCTGCTTTTATAAGCCTGATTGTCGTATAGCTCTGCTGATCAACATTGAGTACATTTCGCTGACGCAAATCTAATGGTGTTGTTTTCAGCCACTCCTGCTGCATCGCACCAAGCACATACCCCAAGCTTGATCCTTCATGTAATGCGACAAACCGCTTACCTACTGTAGTCGTCTTCTTTGACACAACATCAATCCACTGAACTTTATCCATTGGCAAATCGACATCGTAAATTTTGATTACTTCTTCTTTCGCCGAAGTGCCGCTGGTTGCAATCGTCACGCTATATGTTGGTAACCTCACCGGCTTGAAATCTTCAACATAACCAGCCGCTCTCGCCGCCAGCACCGCCTTGATCCAATTCACTGCCACACGCTGATCGATTGCATAACTTGGCTTCTCCAAATCTCCAGATTCACCATACGCCACCACGTCCGTCAATACTTGCCGATCAATCTTAATCTGCGTTGTGCCATTTGACTCAATCTTGATATCACGTGCCGTAGCAATTTCAATCTCCGGAAAAATTTTCGCATCAATCACTGTTGCGATATTCATGCTCACCGCTTCGACAAATGCTTTAGATACCGTAAATATCGCATCCGGCGACACCTCATCTGATTGCAATGAAACATCAAAGCGTCCATCGCTCAATCCCGATGGCTCATAAATCCGCAATACATAACTCGCCACATCACTGTTTTTCTCGAATAGCTTTAGAACTGTTTCTAGCTGCTTATTCAACTTTGTACGCTGAACGCTCACCCCTTTATCATACGGTTTAACCTCAAATTTCTTGATCATTTCAAAAAAGTCATTAACCGTTTTGGCATCGGCCAGATCATTATCCTTATCACCGACATACCAAATTCCTGACAGTTGCCGCAACACCGTCTTGTCACCACCAGCATGATCAATCTCAATACGTTTTACTTCACTAGCAGTCGGGCCACTTAGCTGACGCGCCCAAAGCTCACTCGCTTGGTGCCCTACAAATGTACCTTGCAATACATTGCTCACAACCAACACATCATCTGTACCCTCACGCTGCACATATGCATGATTTGCAAGCATCGTTTTGCCCAGTACAAAACCAATCGACTTCCCATTACGCAAGCCCAACTCAATCCGCGGCGACTGCGCCGTCAAACCCATTGCTTCATCCTCGGGACGCTTCGTTCCATCCTGTGCAAAATCCTGAATCACGCGCATTTCAAGCAAGCTTGTAACAATTTTGTCTATCACCCCATCTTCCAGCGGAAAACGCACTGGTTTCACTTCCGACCAGCCCACACTGGTTTTTTCATACTCTACTTGATCTGAACCACCCGCCGCTTGATACGTGATTGATCTCACATCATCCGACACAATCGGCTTGCCATTCATTACAAACAACAACGGCTGCTGCGCCGCTGTTGTCACAATGACATCCTCTTTGCCTGCGCGTTCGATCAGTAACCACGCGAATATCAGTATCACACAAAACAGTATCAGAATAATCGTGCTTTTATATTTCATCGCTTATTGTGCTAACTCGCATCACCCACATGATCAATCTCGTCTACGGACACTCCAAATCACAAGACCCAATGCAAATGCAGCGATCGGAATACCAACAATCAACAACCAGCGGTACACTAAAAGCTGCGTATCGGACATCGCACCTACTCGCCGAATATCTTGTGTTTGTGGACTGGCTTCAATCAATTCGTCCAAACCCGATAGCCAGTACACCGCATTCACAAATAACTCGCTGTTCGCCGGGTATGCCGCACCCCCATATCCTCCCACGCCCTGCGGTGAGAGATTCGGGTCTGTATTAGTCGTATAAAAATCACGCGGCCAAAGCGACGATGCTGTCACCACCACTCTTGCAGCTTCTTCATTCTCGCCCACTCCTTCTGCAATCACGCCAGTCACGAACTTCGGCGCGACCGTCTGTGGATTCAATTTTTCTTCCTGCCATTTCCGTAAATCTGCCAGCTTCTCCACCGTCCACATATTCGCCTGATTCAAGACTACCATCTCTGCTTGACGTACCCCCACTTTATCCTTTAACACGATTGGTGAGTTCAATACAAACGCGCCGCGCATCCCGCGTAACGGCCCGGTCACCGGATCATCCGC
Organism: Poriferisphaera sp. WC338; assembly: GCF_050931845.1. Lineage (GTDB taxonomy): Bacteria > Planctomycetota > Phycisphaerae > Phycisphaerales > Phycisphaeraceae > Poriferisphaera. Next base: position 1,680,491 of record NZ_CP194516.1, on the reverse strand, counting down.
CGGCCAATCGCGCACCTGAAATACGATGTTCGCAAACGCACGCCCCTGAACCACCTGTTCCTGTAAGATCAATTGATCAAGCGCCGGCTCAATCCCCCATCGATCAGCTAGGTAACTCAGAATCGTATTCTCTTGTCCAATCTTCGTCATCGGATCATACGCCAACAATACCATCGCACCGTCACCCGCTTCAGTTCGCTCTTTAAGTAGCGTGCTTACGCGTTTGCGTGCTGTCAAAATCATCGATGCATTCTGCTTGGTCAGATCCACTGCATCGAATGGCAACACCACCCACACAACCTTTTGTCCCTCAGTAGCTTTCGGTAAAGTTTCTTCGTGATTCGGTGAAAATGGATTCCACTGAGCCACCCGAATGTTGTTTTTCTCAAGACGCTGCGTCACAAATTGAAAATGGCCGCGCTGCCCAATGGCCGGTTGATTGTTCGACTGCACAAACACAACCAGTGGCGGTGGATTCAAGTTCATACTGATCAGCGCCCCCGTTAACAACTCCTCACCCACAAACCCAAGATCTAACTGATCTCCCGCAAGCTTACCTTCCGTATCGATCACCTTGTACATGTTGCCAAATGGTATGATCCGAACCTGATCTTCGCCTAAAATCGCAACAAAGCCTGACGCATTCTGGATCGCAAACCGTACAGATTCATATGGTTCATACCCCTTCGCTTGTCTCAATTCTGTAAGCGCCGCGCGGATCTCATTGCGGATCACTTCCAATTGCTTGTTGATCTGAAGTAACCCATTCTTCACTACATTTGGCGTTGCTGCGGCTTTCACTTGCTCTTCAAACAACGGCATCGCCTTAGCAATCAACTCCCCATCAGTCGTGAATAAGTATTGTTCGATCATCTTGCGTGCGGCTTGATAATCCGGCAATGATTGTTTCAGCAGTTGATTGATCTGTCCTTTTAATGTTTCGACCGCATCTGTCTGAAGCTTCATGCCCTCAGCGGCCTGACCAAGAAGTTGTCCTAACCGTGAATTCGCATCCACACTTTCTTCTACTGAAAGTTCACGAAGCTGTTCTTCCACCGGCACCATCGCCTCAGCCACCTTGCCCAATACTGCAAGTCCCTCATCCACTGCTTTCGCCATTGGTTCCAAATGCGATGCATACCGCATCTGCAACTGCCCATAAAACCGATCCGTCCCAGCAACATCTACAAGCGGATTTAACTGCTCCGCAATCACGTGCTTGCTATACAACGCATACTCATTCACCAAATCATTCACGCGCTGCTTCTGTGCAGTATCAGGATTAATTACCGACACAAATGTATAGTCTTCCTCTAGCGAACGCAGCACCTTCAACGTCTGCGGTGCGAGGCTGAACTGCCGTGTCGCGGTCAAGTCGTAGCGCATGTAGCGTGTCGCCTGATTGCCGCTTTTAGATAGCATCGTAAAGCCGCGATCTGTAATCACATTTACAAGCACCACAATTAAAACCGCTGCAGTAATACTGATCACAAAATTCACCAAGAACTTTGTTCGCCGCCTGTTGCTACTATGCGATATTTGTGAATCGCTGTTTTTATTCGTCTCACGCATGCCGTATTCCAATACCATTTCTACTTTGAGGTCGTAGGAGATAAGAGGGTTTAGAGCAGGTTTGTTTCTTGACGCCAATCATTGCATTCGACGAAGCCCCAATGACTTCACACCAAGAAACAGAAATAAAACCGTACCACTGAGGAAGAAAACAAAATTGCGAATATCGATTAGCCCCCGGGCAAATCCTTTGTATTGTTCATTGACATTCATGTAATACAACGCTGCTTTGATGCTATTGGGCACAAAGCTCGACGTCGAAAGTACGTACATCCCAATCGTGAGTAGCCCCGTGATCAGGATCGTGATCATGAATGCGACCAACTGCGATCGTGAGAGCGCTGACACAAACACACCAATCGACAGATAGAACGCACCGATTAAAAGAATGCCAAGTAGTCCCGTCACAATTGGCCCGTAATCCGGATCTGCCTGTACTTCTAATACAACAATCTGAAAAAAGATCGGTAAAAGCAATACCACAAAAAAACCAAACGATCCGAGCCACTTCCCTAACACAATATGCGTATCGGAAATTGGTGCCGTCATGAGTAACTCGATAGTCCCCGTACTTGATTCTTCTGAAATCAGGCGCATGCTAATCGCCGGCACAACAAATACGAGCAACCACACCATGCCAACAAACATGTCACTCATGGACGCCTGGTAGCCCGGCTCGAACACACCAAACACAAACAATAACCCCGACACAAACGCAAACACCGCAAAGGTCATGTACGCCACTGGCGAGTAAAATAAACTCGTCAATTCTCGTTTGGATAACGTCAAAACTTTCTGCATAAAACATATCCTTATCAGCCCGCAGCCGATTCCTCAGTCTCTGCCATGTCCGTTATCTTGATAAAGAACGATTCAAGGCTTGCCTCCTCAAGACGCAATTCGCGTATTTGCGCCTGTTTTTCAAGCAGCTTCTGGCCAATTTTCTCTCGTAAATCCATATTCGCAGCTGCGCGGACCCGAGCCGTTGACCATCCATTATCCTCTGTCACTTTACTGATCGTCACCCCATTAATCTCGTTGCAGATTGTTTGTAATCCCGCAACACTAATCTTCGCCTGCACCACCACCAGCGCGTCTTGATTGATCCGCTGACGAATCTCGCTCAATGAGCCGTCTGCTACCAATCTCCCACTAGAGATAATCATGATCCGATCAGCCGTCTTTTCAACCTCGGGCAAGATGTGCGTTGAAAGCAAAATCGTATGCCTCCCTGCAAGCTCACGAATCAAACTCCTCACTTCACCAATCTGTGTCGGGTCAAGTGCCGAGGTCGGCTCGTCCAAAATCAACACGGGCGGTTCATTCAACAACGCCTGTGCCAACCCCACACGCTGGCGATTCCCTTTCGATAACCGCGAAATCACTCGCCGCCGCAAATGACTTAAACCACACCGATCACACACTGCATCAATCCGCGCCATCCGTTCCTTGCGAGACATACCCAATAGCGACCCACGGTAATGCAGGTACTCCACAACGCGTGCCTCGCCATAGAGCGGCGTTCCCTCCGGCAGATACCCCACCTGTGCCCGCGCCTCCATCGAGTCAGTTGCAATATCATGTCCATTGATCGTCGCCGTCCCCGAGGTTGCCGGTAGATAGCCCGTCAACATCCGGATCGTCGTCGACTTCCCCGCTCCATTCGGTCCGAGCACGCCCACAATCTGGCCTTCGGGTATCTCAAATGACAAACAATCCACCGCCAGCGTCGGACCGTACCATTTCACCAGTTCATGCGCATGTATCATCACGTTAAATCTACTCTCATCTGTCTTTTATTCACAAGCTGTCTCATGATCCAATGTTGCTCAACCCTAGTCAAACACAGCAAGGGCAGGGTAACAACGCAGCTTTCGCTCTAACCTATACGCTTTTCATCAACCTTCGGTTTCCTCCCCCATATTTCATTTTTTCACACTCTAAGCCCTCTACTCACTGCTGCTTTGACCCGCACGTCTCCTCGCAACAATTTCTTGCTCTTCTCCGTCAAAAACAGTGTCCTGTACTCGTCTACCGTCATTGATAAATACCCCTCCTTCAAAAGCGATTCCGCTAGACTCACCCAGTGCGCTTTGCTTTGTGATCGGCCAATCCCATGCACTGTCAAAGCATCGTGACCATTCATCTTGATCCGCTGTGCCCGTGACCCACGCAACACATCCACGATATAACTGATCCCATACCGCTGCTGGGTTCGCACCACAGTACTCAACAGCTTCCGCGAATCTTCAGTCGCATCAAAGCGCATAGGTGGATCCAGGCAATTATCACAATGCCCACACCCGCCATCATGATCCTCCCCAAAGTGCGCAAGTAACTGCGTCGTTCGACAATCTGTTGCATGTACAAAACGAATCATGTCCGCTAACTGTTGATATGCATGATCACGTTCCGCCTGGTCTGGCTTCTGCTCAATGAAATATTCGATCTTAAAACGATCTGCCGCCCCATAGAACAGAATACAATCAGCAGGCTCACCATCCCGCCCCGCGCGACCTGTTTCCTGATAATACCCCTCGATGTGCCGCGGCAAATCTGCATGCATTACAAACCGTACATCCGCCTTATCAATTCCCATCCCGAACGCGATCGTCGCCACAATCACTCTCGCCTCACCTGACATGAACGCGCGTTGATTCTCTGATCGCGTCTCACTATCCATTCCCGCATGGTACGGCAGCGCATTCACCCCACGCACACTTAATCGCTCAGCCAACTTGTCAACCTGATTCCGCGACTGACAATAAATAATCCCCGCATCCGCCGGGTGCTGTCGCACATACGCCAAGATCTGATCAAAAAACTGCTGCTTGGGACGGACATAATATTGCAGGTTGTCTCGCTCAAAGCTGCTGCAATACGCAAGCGGATCGCTCATTCCAAGCTGCTGTGTAATATCACCTGCAACCCGTGGTGTGGCTGTCGCCGTTAGAGCCAGAATCGGCACCCCCCGCAGCTTCTCCGCGAAACACTCACGCACTGCTCCAAGCTGTCGATACTCCGGTCGAAAATCGTGCCCCCACTCACTGATGCAGTGCGCCTCATCAATCGCAAGCAGTGAAAGATCAATCTTGTTCAGCAGTCGCTCACCTGCTGCACTCATCAATCGCTCTGGCGCCAAATACACTAGTTGAAAATCACCACGGATCACGCCCCGTTCACGTTCTGCCGCTTCTGAAGGATCAAGCGAGGAGTTGATGCACGTGGCCGCGATCCCCTTTGCCTGCAAGAAGTCCACTTGATCCTGCATTAGCGCAATCAGTGGCGACACCACCAACGTCACACCATTCAGCATCAAGCTCGGCAACTGGTAGCACAGCGACTTGCCCCCACCCGTCGGCATGATGACTAATGCGTCCCTCCCCGCAAGCACCGCTTGTATGACTTGTAACTGCCCGCTTCGAAAATTTGTAAATGAGAAATGCTGTTCAAGCGACAACCGCAGCGTTCCTTCGCTGTCAGCCTGCGTCCCTGCATGTACTGTCGCTTCAATCGTGGTCATTTTGTTACTAGCATACCAGCGCAGAGCCTCTCGCGGTATGCCTCGGCAAGAATCAACAATTCATCTCAATTTCACCTTGACTCATTTGCTCCAAGACGTTCTGCCTAGTATCCTCGTATCAATGGCTTATGCGCAGGCGTCTGCATCATGCACCGCCCGCTCCCCGAATTGAAATCTTGTCAAATACCGTGAGCCACCCAGCGGCTTGGCTCATGACGGTGATGCAAATATGCGTTTAACAGATATCCTGCAACCTGATTGTGTAATAGTTCCCATCAAAGCTGACGGCAAAGAAGCCGCCATCTATGCCCTTGCTGACCAGCTCAGTACATCCCTCGGTATCTCCGATGGTGATGCGCTTAAAGATGCCATCTGGGAACGTGAAATGACGCGAACGACCGGCATGGGCAACGGTATCGCCATCCCACATGGCAAATCACCCGGTGTACAACAACTCTGCATGGCTGCAGGCATTCCAGAAAACCCTCTCGACTTCCAATCCATCGATGGCAAGCCTGTCAACCTCATCTTCCTTCTCGCCTCGCCTGTCGATCAGACCGGTCCACACATCCAAGCACTCGCCAAGGTCTGCCGCATGCTCACCAACGAAGCCTTCCGCACCAATCTTCAAAACTCAGCAACCCCCGACGAGATGTACAACCTTATCGCAGAATACGAAGCCGATGCTCCCGCGTGATCCGAAACTCAACAACCTCGATCTTGCAAGTTGACATCAAGCCCACAGGTTCCAACCCGTGGGTTCTTTTTTGAAATCATTCCATATCATGATCTACTTCGCTTCCGCTTCATCCGCCATCTGATTAAACAAGCTCATCGTCTTCGGCAGATCACCCTCTCGTAGCCAATGCTCGATAGCCTTGCTGCTCCGCTCCAGCGCCTTCTCTACCAAGTGTTGCTGCTCATCACTGAACCGTCCCAACACATAATCAACCTGTGGCACACGCCCCGGCGCATCTACACCAATCCGAAGCCGCGGATACTTGTTCGTCCCTAATACCCGCTTAATATCACTCAAACCATTATGGCCGCCCGCACCGCCTTCACCTCGCAACCTGATCCTACCACACGGCAGCGCGATATCATCCACAATCACCATCACGTCTTCCGGCTCACATTTATAAAACGTCACCGCCTCGCCCACCGACAAGCCCGACCGATTCATAAACGTCATCGGCTGCATCAGCAACACCTTCTGTCCTTCAATGCGCCCCTCCAAGACCCCCGCATGAAACTTCGTCTTCGCGCCACTCATGTTGTGTCGCTCGGCAAGATGATTCGCCGCCATAAAACCCGCGTTGTGCCGCGTCTTCTCATATTCCTTACCCGGATTTCCCAGGCCAACAATCAACTTCATCAATCCATTCCTTCTCAAATAAACCCGTCATACGCACAGTGTAGCAGCAACCTCAAAGCCACGTCTTGATCCCACACGCACGCAATACGCACCAACTTTTCTTCGCTTCATAAATACTAAACATCCCCGCTAAAATCACCACACCACCCATGATCCATCCCCAATTCCCCCAGTCGAAAACCACACCCAGCACCGTTAACACCACGCCGACAGAAAAAGCCAACACACCCAAGAAAAAACGCACCACGCGACCTTTCTGATCAATATTGCATTTCATCGCCAGCTCCGTCATAGGACCCAACCATTATATCGCCCATAAAAACAGACCCGCACCAAAGATGCGAGCCTGCTTGAATAATCAAGTTGAATTTGATGTAACCGAAAGCTTCCAAGTACGATTACTCGGATTTTTCTTCCTCTTCCTTCGCACCGATCACTTCTGGTTCACCTTCGCCAGCTTCGACGACTTCTTCCTCTGGCTGCTCCTTGGCAATCTTGATCTGCGCCACAACTGAGTCTGCGTCCGTGGTTGCTTCCACACCGGCAGGCATATTGATATCCGCCACTGTGATCGCCTTCTCTGTCGTCAACTCGGAAATATCCACCGTCACGTTCTCTGGGATGCTGTCCGCACGGCAAGCAACTTCGAGCTTCGAGATCGGGTGATCCAAAAACGCGCCAGCCTCGTTCAATGCCTTCGGATCGCCCGCCAACACCAAGTCAACTTCCAGCGTCACCTTCTCAGAAAGATCCACACGCTCAAGGTCAACGTGAATAATATTGTCGCCGAGGTAATCCCACTGCATATCCTTCACCACGCAGTGTTCGGTCTTGCCACTAACCACCACGTCGATCAGGTGAGCATGGCTGCGCAATAATTCAACCAATGCGCCTTTATTGGCCTGCACATGAACCGGGCCCTTCTTATGGCCATAGATCACAGCAGGAATAAAACCTTCTTTACGAACACGGTCAGAATAACGACTGCCGAGTTTTTCGCGGATTTGAACTTCCAGTTTTGGGGTTTCTGTTGCACTCATTTTTATTCTCCAGTTTCTACGTTGTTATCTGTTAATCCTGATCGGCATGTTCATCGATCAGTTGGTTTCTATTTAAAACTTATCGCTTTCCGCCGCTATGCTTGCGGAACAAACTCGACACGGACTCATTGTTGTGTACACGTAAAATCGCTTCACCCAGAAGCTCTGCCGTGGACAATTCAACAATCTTGTCTTGAATCGGCGTACACCGCGGCCCGCACGGAATTGAATCACTCACAATAATTTTGCTGATTGGCGCTTCCGCCAAACGCTCCATCGCCAGCCCCACTAATACCGGGTGTGTACAGGCTGCAATGATGTCCTTCGCACCACGTTCTTTGAGCAACCGCGCTGCTTCGCACATTGTTCCTGCTGTGGAGATCATGTCGTCCACCATCAGCGCGGTCTTCCCTTCTACCTCGCCGATGATGTTATTCGACACGACTTCTGATCCCGATTTGCGACGCTTGTCGATGATCGCCAGATCACCGCCCAGCCAGTTCGCATAGGCATTGGCCATCTTCACATTGCCAACGTCCGGACTGACTACCACCAGCCCTTCCTGCACGTTTTTCTGTTCTTTCAAATAATCCACGATCACAGGAGCCGCATGTAGATGATCCACCGGCATGTCAAAGAATCCCTGAATCTGCTCTGCATGTAGATCCATCGCCATCACGCGATCCGCGCCCGCTGTTGTCAACAGATTCGCAACTAGTTTCGCTGTGATCGGCACACGCCCTTCATCTTTCCGGTCCTGCCGAGCGTAACCAAAGTACGGGATCACAGCCGTAATCCGCTTCGCACTCGCGCGCTTCAGACAGTCGATATAAATCAACAATTCCATTAGGTGTGCGTTCACCGGGTGGTGCGTCGACTGAAGCACGAAGCAGTCACGACCGCGCACATCCTCTTCAATCTTCACGAACACTTCGCCGTCCGGAAACAACTCCGTATGTCCCTGACCCATCGGAATATCAAGATGCGCACAAATACTATCGCCAAGCGTTCGACTTGCACGACCACAAAACAGCTTCATCTGATCCATGTTATTTCGACTCATCCGGCAGCACCTCCATTAAGCGGTGGGTTGATTAATACGCTCACGCAAAATCCCATCCACAACACCAAGCTGCTGCGGCGTATTGATGCTGAGGATATCCTCAGCCGGCACCGCATCCACGACCGCCACAGTCTGACCTTGCTGCTTCAGCAGGCCCGGTACGTCGGTCAAATAATACTCCCCCTGTTGATTTTTATTATCCACTTCTGATAAGCCACCAAAAAGTGCATCACTCGCAAAGCAATAATAGCTTGGATTCACTTCATTGATCTCAAGCTGTGCAGGCGTCGCATCCTTCTGCTCAACGATCGCATCAAACTCACCCGCCTCATTTCGAACCACCCGGCCATAACCCGAAGGATCATCAATCACTGCCGTCGCCATCGTCGAAGCAGCACGCCGTCTGCGATGCACTTCAAGCAAACGCGCCAGCGTCTTCGCACGAATCAGCGGGCCATCACCTGCTAATACAAACACATCCGTCGCAGGATGGTTCTCGAATGCTGGCTGCGCCATCTGTGCCGCATGCCCCGTTCCGAGCTGCTCAGTTTGCTCCACAAACTCAACACCTTGCTCACCCGCAAGTGCATCTTTAACCAGCTCGCCCTTGTAACCGATCACAATTACGCACTTCTCAACGCCCGCTTCTTTACAAGCCTTCACCACCCAATACACCATCGGCTTGTCGGCAACCTTATGCAGCACCTTCGGCAAGTCACCACCCATACGCGTGCCTTTACCTGCCGCCAAAATGATTGCCGCTGGAGCAGGTCGCTGTTCGTTGATACTCATGTTTGCCGTTACCTCTTCTGCCATCTCCCAGCCTCCCTGGTTGGTCGCGTGAGAACGTTCATGATCCTGCCATCATCAAGAATTACATCTCGCGTCGTTTCTCATCAACACGAGACATCACCATGAAGTCAGCACTTCTTTTGCAAAAAAGAAAACTGGCCCACAAGGATTCGAACCTTGACTACAAGTACCAAAAACTTGGGTGCTACCGTTACACTATGGGCCAATCTGCCGTAATTCCATTTTTGGACGGCCTCTTGGCGACTGTTCAGGATGAACAGCTTGAAGAGGTGCGTCCGGCTCTTCCCTGAACTCTTGCTGGCCCACTTGCCGGATGGTGGCAGGCCCGCCTCTGTCTGCGCCTCACGATCCAAAGCCTCCTCTCGAAAGCTCTCTCGCTTGTCACAGTCGGTCCAATGAAAGCAACGTGAGTTTAATACTCAGTTTACGGCTGTCAACTCGGCCAACCCCATTTGGGGATGAATTCGTCACCAAATCTGTGATTTTTGCAAAATTCCCCACTCACCGCAGCCCACATACCGCCTAGCCCATTTCAATCACTCGCCGTGGCGACTCTGGCTGCCCCGTCCGTGCACTAAGCAAACACGTCAAACAACACGCCAAAATATCCGCCTGACTTGGGCTCATCACCACACCACCGCCCGCAGCCCCATCCGCATCCTGCTGGAGCAGCCGCTCCCACTGATGTGCAATCAGCCCCGCATCCTCAATCACCTCACCCGAATCATCCGCATGGTCGATCACATCTCCCGCCGGATGTCGTAGATCATACCCTGTGTTGGTCACACGCAGTTCCGCCTCCGCGCCGATCACATGCAGCATTCGATGGTTGCAGCCTGACCGGTCCGACACCTGAATAATCACCGATGCCTGATCACTCAGCCTCGCATGCGCCGACATGATCCCCGTGATAAACGGTAACTGCTCCGGCAATTCTGCAAGCGGTCCCACAAGCGACGCATCAATCGTTTCCGGCACATCAATAAAACGCAACACCGTTGCCCACGCATCATACAATCGCGCAAACAATGACGCCGATTCATGCACACCCGATGATTCAAAGCCGATCACACGTTGATCGCCAAGCAATTCAAACGGGTCCGTCGCCGCTAGAAAGCCTGGCGACTGCGTAAATATCGGCATACGCACCAGCCGCGTCCCTACCGCATTCGGTGCAGGATTTTCAATCACACCCAACACCTGCGACTCAAGCGAAACCCATTCATCAAGCTGTCCCGCAAACGGCTCCAACGAAAGCACCGTCACGTCCTGCGCCACTGCTGTCAATACATCCTCTGCAGGGATTGGCTGTGATGTCGCCGCAAGCAGATACGCCGCATTGTAATCCACCAAGAGTTTCCGCAAATCATCATCAAACGGCACATCCAACGCCTTCGCCAACTCCGGTACGCTCGATCCACGCGGACCGCCCACAGCGAGCAGCTGTGGCGCAGGATCAAGCATCTCAATCACGCGCTTTGCGATCGCGGCTCGGTGCGGCTCTGTCCAAAGAATCAACCCCGGTTTAGATGTGCCTGTCGCGCTCATACTGCTCACGATGATAACCGCAAGATCCTGCTGTTGTCATGCCCTAGATCCCAAAAACCGTTTGTGGATAAGGCCCACCAAACCCTCTATCATGAACGATGCAGCACATACCGGGCGGCCGCGTGTCATTTCGATGCCACGAGGAAAGTCCGAACACGGCAGGACACGGTGATGGATAACGTCCATCCGCAGCATTGGCGACGGTGCTGCGCGGGATAGCGCCACAGAAAACGAACCGCCTCGCAAGAGGTAAGGGTGAAAAGGTGCGGTAAGAGCGCACCGCTGGTGTGGTGACACATCAGGCAGGGCAAGCCCCACCGCGTGCAAGACCAAGCAGTCCCCGAGCGCAAGCTCGCATCTGGTCCGGATGATGGGACGGGTAGGTTGCTTGAGCCTGTTGGTAACAACAGGCCTAGAGAAATGGTTGCCACCCGCAAGGGTACAGAATTCGGCTTACAGGTATGTGCCGCAAAAACTCTGGCATACGCCAGAGTTTTTTCATGGCGTATCATTCTCCCCCAGCTTGATGTAAGGCTGAAACTTTGCCCGTGTCTTCGCGCCAATCCGAGAAACATCATCTAACTGCTCAAACGATTCAAACGCCCCATGCGCCTCTCGATACGACACAATATTCTCCGCAATAGTCGGACCAATCCCCGGCAAAACCTGCAATTCCGCCGCACTCGCCGTATTCACATTCAACCGATACCCCAGATCAATTCCCACTCCCTCATCATCCAATCCCACCTGACCAACCGACATATAAACCAAAAACCCTGCCGCCACAACTAGCAACACAAACACAACTAAACCCGCCGATTTTTGATCAGCTTTGTTCATGGACCCTCTAAATATTTGATTAAAACCCACACATCAATCTACAGGTAAAAATTTTTCAACTACTCAAGATGCTTCGTTGATACAGACGGTGAATCAATATGCTCACCAGCAGATTTAAGCTGCTTGCGGAACCCGATCAACCGCTGCATTGCTGCCTTCGGCTGAAGCTCCTCATCAATCAAACCCGACAAGGGCAGGGCGATCTCAGGATTATCAACCAACGCATCCCATACAATCGTTTCAATATACGGCTTCGATAGCGCGATCTGATACACAGCCTCCAGCCAATGCGATTGCACGGTCGGCGACCATGGCCGCCGCCAATATCCACTTGACGGATCCAACGGCTCGCCTGAATCCGGAGCTGCAATCATCATCTGCGTGACAGGCTCGCTCGGCACACTGCACGTCAGCGCAATCGGCTTCCCAAAATGGCTGAACGTATCCAACATGTTGCTAATCTGCATCAAATCCCGCGTGTACTGTCCCGGCAATGCCTGACCCATCGGCAATCGAATCCCCAACAAATCAAATTGAATCCCAGACTGCACCAGTAAATCTGCATACATCAATGTCGGGATCGATCGCTGATTCGTCGCAAAATACTCCCCGAACGGCTGACTAATCTCAACGATCACTTTCGTGTTCGGCTGCGCTTTCTTCACCAGCATCGTGGTCATCCGCGTGAGATCCATCAGCTGTTCAAAGTTAAACGTGAAGTGCGAATTCACATGCAACCCCGACAGCACATTCCACACCTTGATCGAATCACGATACCGCACCACCACACGTTCAACATGCTCATAAACTAGATCACGGATCGTGTCATAATCATGCTCCCAAATGTAAATCCAATCCGGCAAATTCGACGGCTCAAACGATATCAGCGGCCCCGCCATCACTGGCATCCGGTTCACATTCGCCCATTCGGTCCACACATCCATCGGCCCCCAATTAAACTCGTTTTCCTCCGGCGCAATCACTTTCCACGGCGTCGGTACATGCAACAAATCAAAATGCTTCTGCACACCCCCACGCAATCGATCATGTGCTTTGTCGTAGTTGATCGAACACGCAATCGGCGTCTGCGGTATCGATGATGTACTCACCCTTTTATTCAAGAGCAATTCCGAATGCGCCAGCGCTAATTCTTCCGTCCCATCCAACGCTGTCGTCAGCGCCTCAAATGCAAGCTTGTCGGCCGTTGCAGGATCTTCATGCTGAATACTGATCGCTTCAAGAAATTTATCTCGCGCCGCCGCCGTCCGACGTGTTACTACATGATCATCCGCAAGATCAAACATCGCCCAGTCTTCGAGCTTGTTGTATAGCGTCATTAGTCGATGCCGCGCCAACTCAAGCGTCAATAAATACGGCTCGTCCCGCTCCGGCAACAAGCACGTCTGAATTGTTAGCTCACCCAGATCTCCCACCTTGTGCTGTAACGCCAACGCAGCCGCTCCCGACTCACGCTTCTCACAGCAAATCAAGCCCGGCTCAAACAAAATGTCACATCGGATCGCATTTCCGTCCGACCCCACCAAATAAGCGTTGCGCAGCGGCCAACTCCCCGCCGGTTCTGATCCTTCAAAGACTTGAAACTTGAGCATCTGGATCCACTTCTTGTGTGTAATGCGCCGCCAATCCTTAGCGACGTGAAACGAAAAATCCGATCAAACTCTGCCGCGATTATGCCGAACCGCGTAAACCCTTGCAAAAGGGAAAGTGATTGTACACGCAACGGTTAAGTCACGTCACCGATTTAATGTATCAAGATCGCGATCAATGCCACTACCCACATGATCACCGAAATCACTACTTTCGCTACCGAACCCAATAGCCGCCCAATCGCTGCGCCTTTCCCTCCCTGAAACGCAAGCCCAATCGTCTTGCCCGCCCATAAATCACCACCAAATGCGCCGATCCCAGAACCCAATGCAGCTCCCACCAATGTTCCCACTATCGGAATCGGGATCAAAAACGTCCCCACAATCGCCCCAACAATCCCCATCACCAGTGCCAATGCGGTCCCGCGCTTGGAGGCTCCCGCTTTTTGCGCCCCCACCATCCCAGCAGCAAACTCCAAAACCTCACCAATCACCGCCAAAACCAACATAATGACCAGTGCCCAAATGCTGATATGGCCTAATGTTGCATCATTCCACTTCCAAATTGCTACCGCTGCTGTTGCCGCCAGCATCAGCCAATTCCCCGGCAGCTGAAACACCACCATCACCACGCCAAGCGAGTTAACCAGCACTAATCCAATCAGCACAATGATGATGAGCGTCGTTTCAATCATATTCAGGCGATATCTGCTCTCTCAGGCGATGAAACCGTGTTTTGTTGTGCCCGCAGCCACCCACAGGCCCACGAAAGAATAGTCTATTTTGTCGCCCGACGCGCCCGCCACCCGGGACCGCCAGCGGTCGCACTTGGCACATGAGGCACGCCACCGACCGCCATCACCCCTTAACGCAAAATATAAACGCACAAACGTGTCCGTGAATACTTGACGATTTTCATAACCGCCGGTAGATTGCGTACATTACCGACGTTATAGAAAAATGGAGTTCACCCATGCAGCGACCCTTCGCTTTGATGCTCGGCGCGTCGATTCTATCGCTTAATCTCATCGGCGGTCAGATCACTTCGGTATCAGCACAAGACCAGCAAGACCCTAAGGCTCTCTGGGCTGATTTTAACCACTACGTCCTGATCGCTCATCCCGATCTCGCTGAAGCCGCTGGCGAAACACTCCTCAAGAGTGTTGACAACGCACAGCTTCTCAAGATCGTTGAAAACAGCGATTACGCAGACGGATTCGATCTCACCATCATCCGTGCATCAAAGGTCGCCAAGACCCGTGACATTGCACGTAAGATTGAGCAGCGCATCCAAGCCGCGAAGATTGAAGTCAGCCGTGACAACGATCGTATCGCCAAGGACATTCAGATGCTCGGTGAAGGCCAACGCCCCAACCGCAACGCTGTAGCCCGTCTCACTTCGGCCGGACAGTTTGCCGCACCGCAACTGCTCGAAACACTCCGTGATGATAGCCAAGCCAATCTTCATGCCTACGTCATCGACGCCATGAAGGCCATCGGCAAGCCTATGGTCGCACCACTCGCCACTGCCATGCCCAGCCTTGAACCCGTGCAACAAATCCAAGTCGCGCAGGTCCTCCATTTCATCGGCTACCCACAATCACTCCCACAACTCAAGGAAGTCCTTGAAAGTGCGGACACAGATCCAAAAGCACGCGAAGTTGTTCAGCTCGCGTTCGTCCGCCTCGCAGACGAAGCGGACATCTCACCAAGCACCGATGCCGCGACGCTCTACCTTATGCTCGGCCAGGAATGCTATGACAGTGCCGACGACAACTCAGCCATTGCTGGCTACGATGCATCCAACAATACCGGCGTTCTCTGGAAGTACACCGATAAGCTCGGCCTGCTCCCCATGAACGTTCCCGGTGAAATCTACGCCGACGTCCTCGCCATGCGAAACGCCAAGCGTTCACTTGAACTCAACGAAAATCTCGACGCCGCCCTGAGCCTCTATCTCAGCGCCAACTTCCGTCGTGAGAACAAGCTCCCCGTCGGGGCCGATGATCCGAGCTACCCCACCAGCATGAAGGGCGCCGAATACTACGCTATGCTCGCCGGCCCAGACCGTGTGCAAGACGTCCTCGCTAGCGCATTAGCTGACCGCGACTCAGCACTCGCACTCGATGCAATTCAGATCCTTGCAGATACCGCTGGCACAGACGCACTCGTCAACCGCGGCTCGGCCATACAGCCACTGCTCGACGCCGTCTCCTTCCCTGATCGCCGTGTCCGCTTTGCCGCCGCAACCACCCTCGCAAATGCTCGGCCGGACTTTGCCTTCCCTGGTTCCTTCCGTATCGTCCCCGTCCTCGCTGAAGCCATCCGTCAAGGCGACGTCCGCAGCGCCGTAGTCATCGCCAAGAATCAGGATACGCTTAACGAACTCGTTGCCGCTCTCGAAGAACTCGGCTACGACGCTTTCGGTGGATTCTCACTCGCTGATGTCCAAGCAGAACTCAACGCCGCAGCAGGCGTCGATCTCATGCTCACTAACGTCAGCCCCGCCGACGCGGTTTCGCTCTACAACGACACACTCAACAACTACAAGCTCGGTGCCGTACCTGTACTCATCCAAGCTGCCGCTGGCAATCAAGTCCAGATCAGCGAATGGGCTGCAAATAATGCCCGTGCTTACGTCACTTCTGATAGCACTGCCGCAGATGACCTGCGTGCAGCCGTCGAAGCCGCTGGTGCAGCCTATGAAGGCGGTGAGATTACCGAAGAAGAAGCCACGGATAACGCACTCGATGCCTTGGCAATCCTTTACGACCTCGCACTCGGCAGCAAAGAAGTCTACAACACCGCAGATGCTCAACCCGCCCTCATCGAGGCGCTTGGTGACCCACGTGTTGAACTCGTCGAAGAAGCAGCCCGAGTCCTCGCACTGCTTAACTCTGCTGCGGCACAGCAGGCTATCGCAGACGCTGCTCTCTCCGCTACCAGCGAAGAACAGCTCTCCCTGCTTTCAAGTCTCTCTGTATCAGCAACCTACCACGGCAATAAACTCAAGCCTGCACAGGTTGAGAAGGTCATGCGTCTGGTTGCTGAAAGTGATGGCGATCTCGCCGTTGCAGCAGCACGAGCACACGGTGCTCTCTCGTTGCCTACCGCCGACGCCGTCTCGCAGATCCTCAAATAATCTTCAAAACAGCCGTAGTACGGCTAACCAAATATACTTACCAGCAGCCTCACAATATGTGAGGCTGCTTTTTTTATGCCCTTCTCCCAAGCACACTGTCTTCTTCGCTAATCGCGATACCAAGAGAATAGAGTAGTATAAGAGTAGAAACAATTTCAGGATCAATTGAACAACACGCCCACTCTTATACTTCCACCACCCAACTATCGCGACATATCAACATCTCAGCAGCACACTCTATAGAATTTATACCTACATAAAGCATTTTTAGTTAATAA
Organism: Poriferisphaera sp. WC338; assembly: GCF_050931845.1. GTDB lineage: Bacteria > Planctomycetota > Phycisphaerae > Phycisphaerales > Phycisphaeraceae > Poriferisphaera. The sequence continues at coordinate 1,663,690 of NZ_CP194516.1, read as the reverse complement.
TTTATATTCTCAGTATTTTTTTTAAGTGAAATCGCGTCACAAGGGGTTTACAAAATATAAAAAACGCTATGATATAGAAACTATGAAACACAAAGGCCTATGTCTTATAGGGGCAGGTGGAATTGCCCAAGCCCACATCAGCGCCGTCGAGGCCAATAGCGATCTCGCTACAATCACTGCTATCGTCGACATCAGCCCCGAAGCCTCCAGCAAGCTCGCCAAGCAAACCGGAGCCAAAGCCTTTGATTCATTGACCGCCGCGCTTTCCGATTTAGGCTCAACCTTCGACGCCGTCGTCATCTGCACGCCCCCCTCAGCCCGCATCGAATACGTCAAAGCCGCCCTTGAAGCTGGCAAGCACGTTCTGATGGAAAAGCCTATCGCCACCAACATCGAGGAAGCCGAAACGCTCGTTGACCTCGCAGGCGAGTACCCCAATCTTATCTGCGCCACCGCATACTGCCACCGTTTTGAGCCCGCCATCGTCGAGATCAAAAAACTCATCGACACTGGCGACTACGGCAAGCTTGTCCGCGTTGAAAACACTTTTGCCTGCCCAATGCCTCAGATGCAGGATCACTGGATGAGTGACCCTGCCATCAGCGGCGGCGGCTCCTTGATTGACACCGCCTCACACAGCTTGGACATGTTCCAGCACTTTGTGGGCGAAGCCGAGCTTGTCGGAGCCGTTCTCTACCACGGCTGGGAAGGTCGCGGTGAAACCAATGTCTCCGTCCTGCTCAAAGCCAAGAACGGCGTCGCTGCAGGTATGATCGGCAGCGGCTGGAATGAAGCCATGCGCTTTCAGGTCAAGCTGATCTGCGAGAAAGCAAGCTTCTCTTATGACTACTGCATCGCCAATACGATCGTCAAGCAAACCGCTGGTGTAGAAGGCGAAGAATCCATCACTGTTGACGGGCTTAAAGGCCGCTTTGGCGGACAGATGAAAGCATTCATCGAAAAGATCAATCACCCCGAAACACAAAGTAATCTCGCCACCTTTGGAGATGGCTTGAAAACAGCTCGGCTCGTTCAAGCTGCCCAGGCTCTATGCCCATGCGGCTAATCATTTAGATTAATAATGATTGGGTAAACACAACACCCAACAAACAATCCAGACCCACTGACAAGGCGCAGATGAAGAAATTCATCGGCGTCTTGTTTTATGCCTCAACTCCAAACAAATACACTCTCCATACAACCTACAAAAAACGTCTAACTACCAGTTAGACGTTTCATTACCGCATAAAATACAGCTATAAAAAAAGCCCGTGACACTCTGCTCCGGTATTTCAGATAAAGCCAAAATCTGGGCGAGTCTGTTGTAAAGTGAACAGGTCACGGGTCTGATATTTATTATCGACGATTTGGTCTTTAAACCAATAAAAAAACGTGTAATTTTAGTAAAAAGCACGTTTCTAAAAGTCGAATGATGATATCCGTGATCTGTGGCTCCGATAATCATCGCCGCATATAAACCCTAATTTCACAGAACAAAATATCGCGCCCCGCTTACGCAGTACGTCCAATCTTCCGCAACCGCTGATACCGCTTATTCAGCAGGTTGTTGGGCTTAAAACGGTTCAAGTCACGGATGGCTTGAATAATATACTTTTCTACCTGCGCCGCTGAAGCCATCGGATTTCGGTGCGCGCCGCCCATTGGTTCCGGGATCATATCGTCCACAATTCCAAGCTCCAGATTGTTTGCCGCTGTCAGCTTAAGCACCTCTGCTGCCTGCGCATTGGTATCCGGATTTGCAGTTTTCCATAGGATTGAAGCACATCCTTCCGGGCTGATGACCGAGTACCATGCGTACTGCATCATTGCGATGCGGTCACCAACACCAATACCGAGCGCGCCGCCGGACCCACCTTCACCAATGACCACTGAAATAATAGGTGTTTTAAGCCGCGACATTTCTCGCAGGTTCACCGCGATCGCTTCGGCTTGACCGCGCTCTTCAGCGCCGATGCCGGGGTACGCACCGGGCGTGTCCACCAGTGTTACGACCGGCAAGCCAAACTTCTCAGCGAGCTTCATCGCGCGTAGCGCTTTGCGGTAGCCTTCGGGGTGAGCGCAACCAAAGTTGCACGCGATTTTTTCTGCGGTGTCTTTGCCTTTGTTATGACCGATGACGAGACATTTGTTTTTACCAATGCGTCCAAAGCCACAGATGATCGCGCGATCGTCGGCATAATGCCGATCACCGTGTAATTCACAAAAATCCTTGACGAATGCGCCGATATAATCGACCGTCTGAGGCCGACCCGGATGACGGGCAACCTTGACGATATTAACCGGCGAAAGGTTACCGTAAATTTTTTTCATCATGGTAGCGTGAGATTGGCGCAACTCGGCAATCTCGACACCAAGATCAACATTGGGATCAATCCCCACCGCGGATTGATCTGGATCATTCCGGGCTTCCAGATCAGCAATCTGGCGTTCAAGGGCCAATAGCGGCCGTTCAAAATCAAGCTCATGCGTACCTGAATAGGCATCCAACTGGGTCATAAGCGCGTTTCTCCGCATGGTTAACAGGGCATCCTTGCCAAGTCCGCAGGGCTTCCACAAGCGCGCCCGCGTGACGTAAACGTGATATTCTACAGGGGAACGTGGGATATGGACAATATTGCTATGACTCAAATCAACCAAATCACAATCGTGGGCACGGGGCTGTTGGGGGCTAGCGTTGGGTTGGCGGCCAAAGCGGCTGGCGTGGTCAAACACGTCACAGGCGTCTCACGGAATCTGCAGACCGCCCAGAAGGCTGCCCAGATCGGTGCGATCGATATGGCCTATAACAAGATCGGCGACGCAATCGCTGGCACGGACCTGATCATCGTCGCGGTCCCGCTCAGCGGTTTTGCCTATACCTTTGATCTCATTCGTCCGCACCTCACGGCAGACATGATCGTGACCGATGTCGGCTCGACCAAAGCGTCGGTGCTGCGTGATGCTCGAGCGAACCTAGGCAATGTGTCGCGTTTTGTCGGCTCGCACCCGATGGCAGGCAGTGAGAAACAAGGACCGGAAGCGGGTGATGCGGAATTGTTTAAAGGCAAGCCGTGCATAGTGACACGGGAGCCGGAAAACGATGGCGATGCGGTAGGGCGGGTGAAGGATCTTTGGCAGGCACTCGGCATGCATGTGCTGGAAATGTCGGCCGAGGAACATGATCTTAAAACAGCCACCGTGTCACACCTGCCGCACGCGGCAGCAGCGATGCTGGTGCAAACCGCCAACCAACTCGGGGGATGGGATGTGGCTTCGACGGGTTTTTGTGACACAACGCGATTGGCCAGCAGTAATCCGCCGATGCGAGTGGATATTATGCATGCTAACAAAGACGCACTTTTGCAATCCTTGGCCGCCTTCAAAGGCAATCTCGAATTGCTGATGACGAAGCTGGAAGCAGATGATTGCGATGGTGTACTAGCGTCGCTAAACGAAAGCATGGCAGCACGTGACCGCTGGCTTGCGGATAAGCGGTGCGACTAACCATTTAATTGTTAGTACAGAGTCAGGAGATGCTCCGATGAGCAGATACAAATACACATTGGGTTTTATTGGCGCAGGAAACATGGCGGAAGCGATTGCTCAGTCGGCGATTGAATCCGGCGTGGTCGATTCGCATGATATTCTTGCAGCCGACCTTAGCGCGGACCGCTTGGCCATCTTTGAAGCCATGGGCACGAAGACGACTCCTGAATCGGGTGATGTTGCTGAGAAAGCCGAGCAGGTAATTTTGGCGTTTAAGCCGCAAAGCATGGCGGAAGCATTGCCGGCCATTGCAGAGCGGTTCCATAAAAACCAGATCGTGATTTCGATCATGGCAGGGATCGGTTCCGAGAAGATTGCGGATTGCATCAAGCAGGCGGGCGGTCCACAGGTCAAAGTGGTGCGGGTGATGCCAAACACACCGATCATGGTGGGGCGCGGCATGGCGGGGATTGCAACGGGCGCCGGTGCGGGTGCTGAAGACGATCAGTTTGCGATGCAGCTTTTTTCAGCGGCAAATAACAAAGCGGTACGCGTCACCGAAGATCAATTGCACGACATCACTGCGGTCTCAGGCTCGGGACCGGCGTATGTGTTCTTTGTTGCTGAAGCGATGCAGAAGGCGGCGGAGAAACTCGGGCTTGGGCCAATGAGCGATGAACTGGTCGCCCAGACCTTACTTGGCGCATCTCAGTTGCTAAGTGAATCGAATGACAGCGCGGCGGAATTGCGACAGAAAGTAACCAGCCCAAAGGGAACCACTGAAGCCGCCATCAACAGCATGGATGCAGGGGGATTAACGGATGTGATTGGCGCGGGGATGGCGGCTTGCCGTAAGCGATCGGTCGAGCTTGGCAAAACACTCTAACCGTCGCTTAAACCGCGATCACATGGGATGAAAAGAACACAGGAACACGCCCTATGAGCTACCGGACGTTACAGGATTTTGTTGCAGCCCTCGAATCTGAAGGTGAACTGGCGCGCATCAGCGCAGAAGTTTCGCCAATGCTTGAGGTGACAGAGATTGCAGATCGAGTGAGCAAGTCACCAGCAGCGAAGACGAGCATCCATGCCAAAACCTTTGATCCGCTTCACGCCAATCTGGGTGGCAAAGGATTGCTGTTTGAGAACGTAACCGGGTCGTCGATGCCACTACTCATCAATGCGTTTGGATCGTATCGTCGATTGGAGTTGGCGTTAGGTTGTGCGGATATTGGCTTGGAAGGATTGGCTGCGAAGGTTGAGCAGCTCGTCAAACCCGAGCCGCCGGCGGGCATCATGGAAAAGATGAAGAAGGGATTGGAGCTGGCGAAGATTGCTTCCTTTGCGCCGAAGGTGACGAAGAAGGGCATCTGCCAGGAAGTGGTGAAGCAGGGTGACGAGATTGATTTGTTGTCGTTGCCGGTAATCAAGTGTTGGCCGGACGATGGCGACCCGCGCAAATGCGGCTATCCCATGTCACCGCAGGAGGCAGGCACGGCTGAAGGAGAAGGGCGGTACATCACGTTCGCAGGGATCTATACGATTCACCCGGATGATGCGAGCAAGGCGGAGAACATGCCACGGCCGTCACGGAATATCGGCATGTACCGCGCACAATTGATTGATGGCAAGCGCACCGCGATGCATTGGCATATTCATCATGATGGTGCGCGGCACTGGCGGGCGTGGAAGAAAATTGGCAAGCCTATGCCATGTGCGATTGTGTTTGGGGGCGAGTCGGTGCTTCCTTACGCAGCAACAGCGCCGTTGCCACCGGGCATTTCGGAGCTTCTTTTTGCGGGATTTTTGAACAATGGCTCGATCCCACTGGTGCGTTGCAAGACGATTGATTTGCACGTGCCAGCCAATGCGGAAATGGTGATCGAAGGATATGTGAGTACGGATGCGGGAGAGATTGGTTTTGATCCGCGCGAAACACCGGAGCTTGGGGAGGGCGCTGTTTTTGAAGGACCGTTTGGTGATCATACCGGCTTCTATTCGCTGCCGGATCGTTATCCGATTTTTGAAGCAGAGTGCGTGACACACCGGACCAATCCCATTTATCCGACGACTGTGGTGGGACTACCGCCGCAGGAAGATTATTATCTCGGCAAAGCGACGGAGCGAATTTTCTTACCCCTCTTGAAAACAATCGTACCAGACGTGATTGATTATGATTTGCCAATGTTTGGTGCGTTTCATAACTGTGCGTTTTTGAAAATCAAGAAAGAGTATCCGCTACAAGCACGGCGACTCATGCATGCTATCTGGGGCGCGGGGCAGATGGCATGGACGAAAATGCTCGTCATCGTGGATGAAGATGTGGATGTCCACAATCATGAAGAAGTAATGTTCCATCTGTGCGCGAATGTTGATCCGGGGAGAGATGTTGAAATCGTGAATGGTCCGCTGGATATTTTGGATCATGCCGCACCACGATTGGGAGCAGGGCACAAGATCGGATTTGATGCGACACGCAAGATCAAAGGTGAGGAAGTAGGAGGAAACCCTGTGCGGGATTGGCCGAATGTTTTGAAGATGGCCGAGGACATTAAGGAAAAAGTCACTCAGCGGTGGCAGGAGTACGGAATCTAATCACTTGATAGATGCCATGACAGCATCGGAGCAATCACATGGAAAATACCAAGACTATTCAAATACACACGTTTTCTCTCGGCACGTTTCAAACCAACTGCTTCGTGCTTGAGGCGGCTGACAAATCATGCTGGATTGTTGATGCGGGATTCGAACCGAACGCGTTGATCGCATGCGTGCAAGAAAACGGGCTCGTGCCGGAGAAGTTGATCCTAACCCATGCACATCATGACCATATTGAAGGCATCCATAAGATACGCGAAGCATTCCCGAATATACCGATCTATGTCCATGAAAGTGAGAAAGATTTCCTCACAGATACGACGCTGAATCTGTCTGCTGCGCTTGGCATGCCTGCCGTTGCCCCGGAAGCAGATCATTTTGTCACGCATGGCGATACGCTTTCCTTGGCAGGCATGACATTTGAGATCCGCCACACACCCGGCCACTCTCCCGGTGGTATCTGTTTGTATCAACCAGAAAATGAATTTGTCATCTCGGGAGATACGCTTTTCGCCAATTCGATCGGGCGATATGATTTTCCGACCTCAGACGGGCAGGCGCTATTCAATTCGATCAAGACACAGCTCTTTACCCTGCCAGATAATACGACGATATACCCCGGCCATGGGCCTTCAACAACCATCGGCCACGAAAAAGCAACCAATCCTTTTTTGCAAGATTAACCAAACCTGTAAAGCGGCTTGCGAGATTTAATCATGTAACTAGAAATCAATCTTCCAAAAGCTCAGCGAGTGAGATGAAGGTGTAACCGCGCGCTCGCAGATCATTAATGAGCGATTTGAGCCGAGGGAAGAACTTGTCCGATCGACCGTCGCCAGCGCCTACATGGACCAAAAGCATGAAACCATTCAAGCCATTTTCTTTGGTATCCGCATAGGTCATAATGCTGTTGTAGATCGTGTCGGAGCTACGGAAGTTTTTGTCATTCTCACCGGTATAGTCAGTGTGTGAGAGTGTGCCGTGGGTAATATTGATAAGTTGCAGACCGTATGCATCGGACCAATCGGCGATCTGCTGGTTGTAGTATTCGTAGGGCGGGATCCAATACTTGATTGTATCACGCGGCATACCCATCACTACAAGCTGATCGATATTCTTGTCAAGATCATTATTGAACGCCGCTTGATCAATCAAGGTTTGATTGCGGTCTTCCCACGGGCAGTAGAGTAGATGGGCGTAAGAATGCGGCCCAACATAATGCCCTTCTACAATAGCACGTTTCACCATTGGCTCGTAGGCTTTAATATTCAAGAAGTCGCCAGTGAAAAAGAATGAGCCACGGATGTCCTCGTCTGCAAGTACACCAAGGATATGTTCAAAACCTTCGGCGAAATGGCCACCAGTGAAGACGAGTGAGATCTGTTTTTTATGTCGTGGGCCACGCACAATAGCACCTTGGTCCCATGACAAATCTTTACGGAGATTGTTTTGTATTTGGCTCATCTCAGCATTCACTTTCGTTGGGGAAGGCGACTGTTTTGTCGTGTATAAAGATGTACCGCAACCACACATAAGGGATGCAAGTATGCACAAGCTAACTGTTAACCGTATTTCCATGAACGTTCGCCTCATGTACTGCGAGCGCACCACCATCAAACAATCCCACTGAAATGAACATGCATTTTATCGCATTCATACGATGCATGCACAAAAAAAGAGGCGCTCAAGTGCGTCCCTTGGCCATATTGTATACAAATGAAATTCAATCAGTCCAGATCAAATGTCACGGCTAATGGAGCGTGATCAGATCCGGCAATTATTTCTTTATCATGCACAATGACGGCTGAATCTTTGTCGGCCTTCTTTGCAAGAGCGGGACTAGCAAGAATGTAGTCGATTCGACTGCGGTGCGGAAGGTTCAAGTAGGTAATACGCTGCTCCTCTGGAAGATGAGTATGCATATCAACGAGTCCACCATCTTGGGTGAGTGTCTTCAAGACCGGTGATTCGGGCGTGTCGTTGAGGTCACCGGTCATGACGACCCATGCGTCAGGATCGTTATCGTAAATTTGATTGATAATCTTTCTCGCCTGAGTTGCTTCAGCCAAACGCCAGTTCGCGGATTGCTTATCGCCGGCACTGTCTCGCTTACTCTTGAAGTGAACGACAAACACGTCCATAACCTTCTCTTTGGTTGCTTGAACGGTAATGTGGGTTAAGTCACGCGCAAACTTCCACGTCCGCTTTGCACCGGGTAGGGTGAAAGTTTGCCAACGGTAACTGGTCGCTTTCACGATGGGCTTGCGGCTGATCAGACCAAGCGAAATACCGCGGCCGCTGTTGGTCATCGGACAAGCGATGTAATCGTATCCCATATCTGGTAGAAACTCTTGCACCATCGCACGAAGGACGTGCTCATTCTCGACTTCTGCAAACCCAACAACATCCGCATCCAGGAAACGAATCGCTTTGGCGAGCTGTACAATCTCCTCGCGCGATTTCACGTCGGTGCCTTCATCTTCCATGTACGGATCATCGAACACGTCAAACATATTTTCAACGTTGTATACTGCGACTCGCAGTTCTTCAGCCTGCAATACACGTGCACCAATCAACATCGTCATGACTGCCAAGAACATTGCGAAATGCGTTTTCATTTTATTCATCCATCGGCTCCCAATGGCGTTGCTAAAGTTGATTCAAAGATCATTATCTTAAACGAATTGCCACGGACAGACACCTATTTTCTTGAGACTGTTTTGCACACCATCATGCATCAACATACCGACGTGATAGTCAGGATGGATGTGACAACCAATCCAACCAGAGAGAAAGTTGCAGAAGTGCAAACAAGCGATGCGTATGATCGACCTCGCCCTTAACGTGCGACTGATATAGGTTCTCAAGCACATCCTTGTTTAATCCAAATACGGGCAATTGCGATTCAAGCAGACGTTCGCCTAATACTGCTTTCAGATCATCGCGGAACCATTGCCCGATCGGTAAGGCGAACCCCATTTTAGGACGAGCAACGATCCGCTTAGGCAAATACCGCTTAGCAATGTTGCGCAGAACAGCTTTCTGTTTCCCACCGACCATCAAATCTTTGGCAGGTATTTGCATGACTAGATCGGCAATTTCACGATCTAAAAGCGGGCTGCGTACCTCTAGGGCCACGCTCATGCTTGCACGATCTACCTTGCGAAGCGTTTCATATGGGAGGTAATGCTCGAAATCCCATCGCATCGCGGCATTCATCACCGGCATGTAGTTTGGCCAATCCGGCATGGCGATACCCGGCGCATGCGGCTCGATATCTCGATCAAACAAAACAGCGATTTGATCTTCATCAAACAGATGGAAGATATGATGGTACTGCTGAGCTGGGTGCTTACCGGCTCGTGCCGCACGGATCAATCGCCCCATACGATGTCGCCGTGATTTCGGTTTGCTGCTATCAAAAATACCAAGCGGCATACCGCGTAACCACCAACGGTGACGGCGCAACAATTGAAGGGCACGATAACGATCGTAACCTGAAAAAAGTTCATCGCCACCATCGCCGGAGAGCGCAACCTTCACGTAACCACGTGTCTCACGGCAAAGCCAATACTGCGGAAGGATTGAACTGTCTGCGGTCGGTTCTCCATAAATTGACATCAGAAATTGTAGGTCATCAATCACGTCGGCCTGACGCGTTTGTAGCGCCAGATGATCACTGCCAATATGATCCGCAACCGCCTGTGCGTGAGTGGATTCATCGTAATCGCTCTGCGGCATCTTAACGCTGAATGTCTTTAATTTGCCAGCACCTTGCGTAGAAAGATGTTGCTGCGCTATGGCGGCTATGAGCGATGAATCAATCCCACCAGAAAGGAAACAGCCGAGTGGTACATCCGATTCCAAACGACTTACCACTGAACGGACCAATCGCTCATGCACAGCATCTTCAAGATCAATCTCTGGAGCATCCGGATGCACAAGTGGAGGCTGCCAATATTTCTGATGCTCAACTTTTTGGTCGTATCCGATGCGCATCCAACTACCTGGCGTGATTTCGTGAATACCTTGGATCAAACTGTTTTGAAAGGTGTAGCCATAACGTAAAAAGTTTTGCAGTGCATCATGGTCTATCTGCAAGTTAGAAACCAGTGTGCGTAGCGCGGGGATAGTACTACCAAAGGCAATCTTGCGTGGGTTCTGAAAAATAAACAGCGGCTTCTTTCCCACACGATCTCGAGCTAAGAACAAAACTTGATTACGCTGATCATAAATTGCAAAGGCGAACATCCCGCTCAACTTGGCAGGCAAGCCATCACCCCATTCACGATAGCCGTGCAACAACACCTCAGTATCACTATGGTCGGTGAGAAAGCGGTGGCCCTTCGCCTCGAGTGCCTCCCGTAAAGCCCGGTGGTTGTAGATCTCACCATTAAAGACAACGTTCAGCTCGCCGAAACAATAATCGGCAGGCAACGACATTGGCTGCGCACCAGTGAACAAATCAATAATGCTCAGACGCGAATGTACTAAACCACAAGATCCCGCAATGATTTCACCTTGTCCATCTGGACCGCGATGAGCAATCTGCGTTTCCAGCTGCTGCAACTGCCGCTGCCCCACGGGGTGATCATCAAAACGAAATATCCCTGCAATGCCGCACATAAATGACTTTCAATAATGACGCGATACTAGAGCCACATGATACCGTAACAACCGCAGGTCGACACGATTTGTTTGTCACATCTTTCGAATCATCCGGCTTGATGACAAAAGAAAAACCCGGCATAAACCGGGCTTTGTGATTTTGCAATCGTATTTAATTTATCGCTACTCTTTAATGATCGCTGGCTTTTCAGCTTCTGCATCTTTGATGTTGAGCGACAACTCTTTGAGCTGATCCACATCAACTGGGGCAGGAGCATCAAGCATGAGATCCGCACCGTTCTGCGTTTTCGGGAAGGCGATCACGTCACGGATGTTATCGGTACCGCATAGGTGCATGACGATACGGTCAAGGCCAAAGGCGATCCCACCGTGTGGTGGCGCACCAAATTTAAGTGCGTTGAGAAGAAATTCGAATTTCTCTTGTGCTTCTTCTTCATCGATGCCGAGCATTTTGAAGACGCGCGTTTGTACTTCTTGTGAGTGGATACGAATCGAACCACCGCCAAGCTCCGAACCGTTCAGCACAAGATCGTATGCCTTAGACTTTACTGCACCTGGATCGCTTTCTAGTTTGTCCATGTCTTCATCATTTGGTGCGGTAAAGGGATGGTGTGTGCTGAACCAGCGGCCGGTTTCTTCACGCCATTCCACAAGTGGGAAGTCGACAATCCAAACCCACTTCCACTCGTTCTCATCAATCATGTCCAGATCATGCGCAAGTTTGACACGCAGTTCACCGAGCACACGGTGTACAGTTGCTGGTTTCTTATCCACACCAAAGCAGATCAAATCACCATCTTCAGCCCCCATGCGGGTGACGAGTTCTTCGCTGATGGGTTCGATGAATTTTGCAATGCCGGTCGAGCATTTGCCACCTTCAACCTTGGTGATGGGCAGGCCACCTGCGCCGAATTCCTTCACCCATTCAGCAAGAGCATCGGTTTGTTTACGAGTCAGTTTTGCACCACCAGGAACGCGGATGGCTTTGACGATGCCGCCTGCTTCGACCGCACCGGTAAAGACCTTGAATTCCGTTTGAGTTGCAAGATCCGTCACATCCACAAGCTTCATGTCAAAACGAAGGTCAGGGCGGTCAGAACCATAATCATTCATCGCCACATCAAACGGCATGCGCTCGATTGGTGGCACCTCGACATCCAACACTTCTTTCCAGATACGACGGATCATGCCTTCGTTTACCGCAATGACATCTTCCTGGTCAACAAAGCTCATCTCAAGGTCGAGCTGCGTAAATTCAGCTTGACGGTCAGCACGCGGATCTTCATCACGGAAGCAGCGCACGATCTGAATATACTTCTCAATACCAGCAACCATCAAGATTTGCTTGAAGAGTTGTGGCGATTGTGGAAGTGCATAAAAACTGCCAGCCTGCAAACGTGAAGGCACGAGGAAATCGCGTGCACCTTCAGGCGTCGACTTACATAGGAACGGTGTTTCAATTTCATAGAAACCTTGCTCGTCGAAGTAATCGCGCATAATCTTTGTCACGCGGTGACGTGTACGCAGAATTTCTTGCATCTTCGGCTGGCGCAGATCAATGAAGCGATAACGCAGGCGGTTTTCTTCGCTGACTTTGTGTGCATCGTCCGGTGCAAATGGCGGTGTGGCAGATTTGTTTAAGATTTCCAAACCTGTTGCACTAACTTCAATTTCACCCGTGGCGAGTTTTGGATTTACGAGTGATTTGCCTTTGTCATCAATCCCGCGGTCAAGCACATCGCCTTCGATTTGGACGACATCTTCATGACGCAGCTTGGATGCGAGTTCGTGAGCTGCACCGGCTTCCGGGTGGAAGACGATTTGTGTAATGCCTTCACGATCACGCAAGTCGATGAAAATCACGCCACCATGATCACGGTAATTATTCACCCAGCCCGCAAGAATTGCCTTTTGGCCTGCATGTTCTTTTCGGAGTCCGCCGCAACTGTGGGTTCGCTTCTTCATCAATCCATCTTCTTTGATAACAAGGTTTACTTCGTGTTCCCGTAGACCGGAGGTCTTCCGGAGGGTGTTAAGACCGCAAATGATACCAGCCTTTCGCCTTTCCCTCCATTTCTGACCTGCCAGAGCCGTACCCATAAACAAAAAAGACATATTCCCCTTCAATTTCGCTATCCAGCCGATCTGTAACTACAATACAGACATGTTTACAGGCATCGTACAGGCAAAAGGCGTCGTCAAGGACATCCAAACCAACTCCTTCGGCAAACGGCTCATCATCGACCGTACTGCATGGAATCCGCCGAACGATTACAAGCCGGGGCAGGGCGAATCAATCTGCTGCTCTGGCGTCTGCCTCACCGTGGTCGACTGGACCGACACCACGCTGAGCTTCGATGTCATCGCGGAAACGCTGGAGGTTTCTAAGCTGGGCGATTTGACCATCGGTAGCGAGATCAATCTCGAGCCGGCTGTGTTCCCCAATCAACCTCTCGGCGGACACTTCATGCAAGGCCACGTCGATGGCGTCGGCACCATCACTGATATTTACAAGGGTGATGATGAAGTTCGTGTGACCGTTGCGCCCCCGCAGGACATACTCCCCTACATCGTCTATAAGGGCTCCATCGCGATTGATGGTATCTCACTCACCATCGCTTCAGTTGATACGGAAAATAAATCCTTCGCCGTCGCCCTCATTCCCGAAACCCTCGAAGTCACCACGCTTGGCACTGCCGCTGTCGATGATCGTGTGAACCTCGAAGCCGACATCATCACCAAGACTGTCGTGCACAATCTTCAATTGTTGAATCCGCCTAAATCCGCCAAGCCAAAATCAGAATTAACCCATCAACTTCTGAAGGATGCCGGGTTTTTAGGAAGCTAATTAAATCTCCAAACCTTTAAGTCTTTCCTGAATCTGCTTCATTCATATTGTTCTAAACCGCTCAATACTAAAGCTGACTGACATAACGCTGTCATCAATAACGCTAACCAAACTTACTCGAGCAAATTTTCTTCATCGATAAACGAAAATCAAGTTGACTCAGCTGCAATTCTGTGGCAAAATGATCACCTAACAATATCTTAACACTTATATCGTTATTTTATTAACCTTCTATGCAAGGGGGCAATCATGCCACAACCTTCAACCATCACGTTTACGGGAAAATCACAGGAATCTCACGAATGCCAAGTCCATCCACTGAACAGGGATTGGCCCGATGGAATCCCTGCGGTTTACTTTATCATTCGTCTCACTAATTCCGGAGATTCATTTAAACAAACACTTCTCTACATTGGCGAAACCCAAGACTTGAAGCAGCGATTCCTGAATCATCATAAAGATGAATGTTACAACAAAAATAATGCAAACATGATTTGCATCCTCGAAGTCAACAACGAAGAAAAACGCTTTGAAATTGAGCAGGACATGATTGCAGCGTACCAACCACCTTGCAACGGATAGAGACACAACCCTAAAACAAAAACCCTTGCTGAAATCGCAAGGGTTTTTTTAATTCTATCTTTGTTCTCTGGTCAATAAACTAAGCAGCACTCGCAGGCGCAGTATCTGTTACAGCATCTTCACCGGAGTCGCTTTCCGATACAGCTAAACAAACCACCGTCAGATCGTCGCGCTGATTCAACGAGCCAGCTTGCTGATCTAACTTCGAAGCAAAACGATCAAAAACCTCTTCCAACGTACCTTCACTGAGCATCTTGAATTCTTCAAGATACTGTTCATTCGCGAGACGCCCGTCCTTGTTACCTTTGCTCAGTTCCGGAAACGCGACTTCAAAACCGTCGCTATAAAGCAACATGCGATCGCCAGCATCTAATGTCACTTCTGCTTGCTCAAATTCCTCATCCGGAAACACACCGAGCAACCCACCTTCGGGTTCGATCATCTCCGTTGTGCCGTTGCCTTTTAAAATCATCGGGTACGGATGGCCTGCACGAGCAATCTTGAGTGTGCGCGTTTTGCAGTTCAACAAGCCATAGCATGCCGTAGCAAAACGAACCTTACCGGCTTGGCGTTCAATCATATCATGGTTAAGTTTGGCGATCGCTTCACTCGGCTCAAGAATCCGATAGCCTGGTTCGCTACCCGGCAGGATCTTCTTGGTTTGTAACGAACGCTTGATGTACATCGTCATGAGCGCTGCAGGCACGCCGTGTCCGACGGCGTCAGCAACAAAGAAACCAATGTGGTTTTCATCAAGCCGCACGACATCGTAGATATCACCGCTAACATAACCCGCCGGCCTCCAAAGCACTTCGAATGAAATATCATTCAATGAAGGTAGCTTCCGTGGCAAGAACTCCTTCTGCAACTGAGACGCCAACCGCAATTCTTCATCCATTTTGCCGATTTGATCAGCAAGCCCACCCTGATGTGCATGCAAGACGCGCATTTCACGTCGCATCCCGTCGATCATCTGATACTGGCAGAACAATGTCTGTACCATGACCTGAAAATCACGAAGTGGCACGTCCGTCCGGCAGATCACGATACCATCATCGAACATCTCGCCGTGCGTTTCTTCGCCTTCACTCAACGTGATCATGCACGGCACATGTTGATCCTGTACCGTACCAAGTACTTCAAACAAGCTACTCTTGTCGGCTGTTTCAAACCATAGCCAAGCCACACCCTGTGTGAGTGTTTGATGATGTTCTTTTAATTCTTCGAGACTAATCACGAGATAGACGGGTTTGCCAGCAACATCGGGCCAATCACTCAGCGTGCGGGCCATAAATTGCTCGGCTTCGTCTCGTAACGTCTGGTTTTCTGTGATCAGAATGAGCCGGCCCACATGTTTCCTCTCAAAACCGTTTCGCCCCTAACAACCAGCCACCTGTCCTACAGATCATGATCTGCATGCCAACCTGTTGTCATTTCATCGTCTTACCGCGCTCTTTCCTTAAGCTCTTTCAGAGGAAGATCCACCTTTTCGCCCTCCTCAAGCCCCAGTTTTTTGATTTCTCCCCCCGCCAATTCAATCGCAAACTGAGCAGGATATCGGCTGGCATATACCTTTAACTTAGCTTCCGGCGTACCCGCTGGCTCAACAGTCATGGCATACATCCCAATGATTCGCCCATTCGGATCAAGATAAATTAAATCGATTGGCACCAAACATCGCCGCATAACAAACCCTCGGTAATCCGCTTGCGGAAACACAAACAGCATCCCTGTATTCTCCGGGATTGATGCACGGTCCGATAGTCCTTTGAACCGGGCCGCCTGAGTCAACGCCAGCTCCAATTGGAACTGTCTGCCACGCAACGTGATGTCAACACTATTGCTGCTGCTCACCTGACTAGCGGAGCAGCCCATTAGACCCAACAGTAGAAACGTAAGCAGAACATACGGCATGTTGAGATATATGCGGATTGAAATCGTTTGGAGCATGACCACATTATGCCTTGCCAAACCAGCCATGGAAAGCAGAACAACCGATAACGTTGCCAAACCATGCAAAGTACGATTCGGAACATTTTTGATCCCGTTCTTTTTGATTGGCAAGACTGTTTGTCGCTGTCGGGCTGGCCGATGAATAAATCGTTGCTTATAACGATTAGGTAACTTGAACCGGATATTCACACATGGCATGACAGAAGGGTTACAATAGCACTGACATGATCGCATCAAGGGTAGTACAAATTGGCAAACGTGTTTCGGATGGCCTGGTCGGTACCGGCGGATTTACTATGTTCTGCTTGTACGCCACTGGTTGGGCAATCCGCGGCGGCGGCGCATTTGGTCGCTTCCGTTTGCTGCTACCACAACTCTATAGCATCGGCACGAAATCCATGCCCGTAGTGATGCTCGTCGGTGCGTTCGTTGGGATGGTGTTTGGTGTGGAAGCGTTCGATCAGTTCAAAGCCATCGGACAGGAAGCTCGTCTCGGTGGGATCATTGCAATCTCAGTTCTCAAACAGATTGGTCCGGTGCTTGCTGCGGTCATGATTGCAGGACGTGTCGGCGGCGCGATCAGTGCGGAGCTCGGCACGATGCGCGTCACTGAACAGATTGATGCGCTGAGGGTAATGGGTTCTGATCCAATTGCCTATCTGGTCGTACCGCGCGTATTGGCATGCCTAATCATGGTGCCGGTGTTGACGGTGTTCAGTGACTTACTCGGTATCCTCGGCGGATGGTTTGTGATTGTTCGTGGCTATGGTGTAGACAGTGGTGAATACTGGGCGTTCTCAGCATCCTTCGTCGGGCCATGGGATATCTTCACCGGTCTTGGCAAAGGCCTCTTCTTCGGATTGATCATCGGCTTGATCAGTTGCTACAAAGGGTTCAACTGCGGAGCAGGGGCTTCAGGCGTTGGTCGTGCAGCAACCGATGCTTTTGTGACCAGCTTCATCGCGATCATCATCAGCAACTTCTTCCTGGCGACACTGTTTAAGAATCTCTATCAGATGATTTGGGGAACTGGCGGCATCACCGCGTTCGGCTAAATACATACATTCTACTTTTTTCAAATCTACCCGGCGCTATTCCGCATTTGGCGCGGCACTATTCATATACAAAACTGCGACAATAATCCCTGCAATGATGATCAACATCGCCAGTGCAAGTAGTAACACACCCACCCAATGACTGCCCGCTGTTTCATCAGTGTCTTTTTCATCTTGCGGTGGTTTCACTTGAGCTTCGAGAACATGCTCCGTACCGACACCTTCCCCCGGCGACTCAGGACGTTGCACTGCTTGTACTTTAGTGATTTGACCATGAGCCGTCGGATGCTTAGGCACACTCATCAACATGCCACAATGTGAACAACGGCACACCCCGCCCGCAAAGGCTTTGTCCAGCCGCAGCACGCTTTCGCACCCCGGGCATTCCAGTTCCAATTTGCTCATCAGATTCTCGCCATTCGGCTACGCACAAACTCTCGCCCACACACATCACAACCCGCATCATAGCACGTTTACTTCAAGCTCGGCATCCAGAGGTAATAAAACCCGGTTGGTAAACCGAGGCCGCCCATGTTCCCGCCGACATTGAATTGCGCCATATTTACCTGCGGAGAACCACCGGAAAGATTCGCCTGCGCATATGGCGAGCCAATGTAGGAAAGCGGCCGCTTGAACATGACCAGATCGGCGCGTGATATACCCGCGCGTTGCTTGGCTGATTCATAAGCTGTTTGCAGATCGCCAATCTTATCGACGAGGCCAATCTCAACAGCTTGATCACCGCTGAATACACGACCATCCGTCGCCATCGTGATATTGCCTTCACTCAGGTTCGGCCGTCCCTTCTTTACCACGTCCACAAAATGTTTGTAGTAATCATCAACCATAACCTGCATAACTTGTCGCTGCTCAGGTGTCATCACTGCTAGGGGAGAACCGGCACCTTTGTGTGGACCACTAGTGATCGCATCGGTCTGCACGCCAAACCGTGTAAGCGCGGGCTTGAGGCTGACTGTTTGAAAGATCACGCCGATACTACCCGTAACGGTCGTTGGATAGGCCACAATCTCATCAGTCGCACAAGCAAGATAGTACCCGCCACTGGCCGCCACATCGGTCATCAGCGCCACAACCGGCTTGCCCGTACGTGCTTTGAACCGTATAACCTCTCGGTACATCGCATCGCTTGCAGTTACCCCACCACCGGGTGTATTGAGGCGAAGGATCACCGCACGGACCTGCGGATCTTTGGCTGCGTAATCCAGCTTCTCACGTAGTAGGCTGATGGGGTGTTCACCTTCGCTGAGCAGGCTGCGTTTGGGGGCGTTCATAATCATGCCGGTAACATCAATGATGGCGACTTGCTGCCCGCTACTGCCGGCTTCTTTTTCCACAACCTGTGTTTTAAGCGTTTTATCACCCGGCGTCATGCCAACGACAAACGTCATTGGTCCGGTACAACCCACCAATATCATCCCAAGCAACACATAACTTACCACTAACAAACTCACTCTGTTTCTCATCTCAATTCCTTCGTGAAAATGACGGCCGTCCGCTGCACAAACCCTGCCAGATTGACTATACTGATTGCCCCAGCGGGAGCATAGCTCAGTGGTTAGAGCAGTCGACTCATAATCGATCGGTCCCTGGTTCGAACCCAGGTGCTCCCATTCCCCCGGAAGTTCCCATTCAACTTCTGAATATCTGGCAAAGCACTTCCCCTCTCCTCGCCAGAAATATCATCGTCATCCGCCTGCCTTTGGCGACAACCTCCATAAAATGAGCCACCAGTGAGCTTCGAGCCGATACTTAACCGTATCCGGACAATCACTTGCGACGCTCATATTCAACCACCGATACGAACCATGGTGATACAATACCGCTTGCTGAATATGTGGATTTCACACCCACACCCCCAAACTAGCCGCTTCCGAGAAACTCTATGATATCGCCAAGCTGCCAAAACCAACACAACCAAATCATCAAATCACTAGGCATGATTGCGCTTCTTTTATTGTGCGTGATCGGACAAATTCACGCTCAAACTACAGAAGCCAATGATCCATTCAATACCAGCAACCAGATCCAAACCAGCCCCAACCTTGGTATGAATCTTGCCCCTGTCAGCTACTGGAGCACCAGCGTCCCGTTCAATAATGTCCTACTTGCCGCCAAATGGGAGGACATGAAAAACGGCACCACCAAAGGCAGTGTCTTTGTCAGCACCGGCGGCAGATACCCCGCTGGTACATATATCTGCACCTACAAAGGCACAGGCACCATCCGTTTCGCCAAGGATGCTCGCGCGATTGAGTATGGCAAGAACTTCATCAAGGTTTCCGTCACACCACGTAACTATCTAGAGATCCAACTACGCTCCAATCCGGCGGATCCAATCCACGATCTTAAGCTCTTGCTGCCCGGCACGGCCGACCTCGAGACACCTTTCAACCCACTCTACACACAGCGTCTTCGCCCATTCAAAACCATTCGTTTCATGAACTGGCAGCGAACTAACAACAACAAAGAAGTGACTTGGGCAGACCGCCCAACCATCGACACGCAAATCAGTGAAACGCCAGGCATGTCATTGGAATACATGATGCTACTGACCAATCAGCTTAAAGTTGATCCTTGGTTTTGTATGCCTCACCTAGCGGATGACAATTACATCCGACAGTTTGCTGAGCAAGTCAAACGTGATCTCCATCCCGATGGCAAAGTGTATATCGAATACTCAAATGAGATCTGGAATGGTGTGTTCAGTCAGCATCGCTATATCATGGCCGAAGCCAAACGTCTATCCCAAGAAGCAGGCAAAAAAGTAGACTGGCTCGATGTTTGGGCTGATCAGATGAGGCGTACCTTTACGATTTGGGAGGATGTATTCAAAGATCAACCCAATCGACTGGTGCGTGTGATCTCCGGACAGGAGGTTAACGCGTGGATCTCGAATCAGCTCGCTCATAGGATCGGCAAAGGAAATTTTGATGCGCTGGCAACCACAGCCTATTTCGGCAACCGCCCAGAGCGAGGAAAAGTACTACAAATCCCAAACTTTCAAGCACGTCCCATCGCGCTGCAACTCATCCAAGGCGCACTCAATCAGCTTCACGAAAAACGAGCACCGGCTCGTATAAAACAAGGCGAGGTCGCACGCAAATATGACGTGCCATATATCACCTATGAAGCAGGACAACACATCGTACCGGGATCTGACACGGCAAGGCAGGCAGTTGATCTAGCTCAGGAATTGCCAGAAATGTATGGAGCCTACATACAAAATATGACCGCTTTCCAGAAAGCCGGCGGCTCACTTTATACAGCATTTGATTACGTCGAACCTTCAACTAATTTTGGTTCTTGGGGTCATTTGCAATACCAGAATCAACCATTGAAAGACGCACCAAAATATCGTGCGATATTGGATTTTTATAATGTCCAATATCCAGACTTACCCAACGTCGCCCCTCAGTAATACTCACAAAATCATTCGCCTCTCATCTGCCTATAATCCAAAATGATTCAAAGCAACCGGGAACCCAACATGGCTCAAATACAAAACCCTGCAAAAAACAATCCTATTCAGGATACCGCAACTGATCCGTCTAACTTACAAATAGATATGCCGGTGCGCGTACGTTACAACGAATGCGATCCGATGAATCTCGTCCACCATGCGACGTATCCTGTTTGGATGGAGATGGCACGCACAGAATTACTCCGCTCACGTGGCATCCACTACAAAGAACTGGAAGAACAGGGCATCTTCATTGTCGTTGCCAAGCTGAACATCCGCTTCAGCAAACCTGCCTTTTATGATGACGAACTCATCGTGCGTTGCACGATGAAACCGACCGCCGGTATAAAGATCGAACACGAATACAAAATCCTGCGCGATAACAAAGTCATCGCCTCAGCGGAAACAGTCGTCGCCTGCGTCAATCATGAAGGCAAAGCGCAACCTGTGCCCGAATTCTTACGTCAAAACTAGCACGAAAATACCAATCTCTTTTCTCACCTTAGCCACATCATTAAAACATCATCTCTCCATGAGGCATATAAGCAATACAAGCGATATGCAAAATGGATCGCCATGGAATGTGATATCACCCACAGACAGTTACACTAAGAGACATAGACATCCAAAGTCATTATTGGGTCTTGTTTTGTGCAATACCGTGTAAAAGTTCTGTGACAATTATGCCGACGAAATAGATGGTGTCTTGCTCATGCAAGATCACATCATTATCGGCCAATAACATTGGCAGAAATAAGAGGGCTTTCTACATGCTTTCTTCCGCAGGCTGGTTTTTCATCATTGCTGTTCTCGCTGTACTCGGCTGGACGCTCGGCCTGCACCTCGGTCAACACAAAAACCAAAACGCTTCGCGCATCGGTCTCATCCTCGGCATTTTATTCTTGGGAATCTGGGTCTGGCTTCTCCGCCATCCATCACTTGCTCTCAATATCATCCCACTCGGCATTCTCAGTAAAATCGAAGGTGTCGCTGCGGTCCCATTCTTCATGCTCATCGTCGGCATTGCACGTGGCAAGAGTAATGTTCCCCGCCAACGCCACCTCACCGGTTGGGCATGCGTCCTCGGTGCGATCTACTTCCTCCACGGCGGCATCTGGATGCTTCAAACCACACCCGCTAAATCGCTCGCACAGGAAGTTGATCCCAGTACGCTTGTCCGCCAATCGCAATACTACTCTTGCGTCCCCGCAGCCTGCGCGACTGTTCTGAACCGCTTGGGTTATCCAACCACCGAAGCCGAAATGGCCGTCCTCACCGAAACCCGTCCCCGTACCGGCGCGACCCTCCTGCGAGCGATGCATGGTTTACAACAGAGCCTCAAATACACCACCTACAACGTCAAACTCATCGAACCCGACGTTGATCAGCTCAAAACCATCCCCCTCCCAGCTCTAACCCCGCTGCAGTTCGAATCTACTCAACAGCACATGGTGACTATTCTTGCGGTCAACAAGTACGGCATCCGGATCGCCGACCCCAGTGATGGCATCCTTTTCTTCGATTGGCCGCAGTTCGAAACCTATTTCCGCAATAAGGTCATCATCGTCGAGCAAGATCATCCTGCCACCAAACCGATCCAATCTGCAGGCTAAAATACCTATATTTCCAGCATTTTTTGATCCACGACCCTTTCAAGACTCGGTCTTAACACATTTCTATCGGTTGTTCTGACTTGCCGCCGAATTGACGCTATCGTTCCATCCACTAGAATCGCTGATCTATATTTATAAGTTCCCCCCATTCGGTAGGTTTGCGATTGGACCAAACCGCCGACACCCCCAGAAAAACAAACTTTTTTAACCGTATATCAAAGGACATGTCAGGCATGGCAAAGAAGAAATCCACCGCGAAGAAGACCGACAAAATGGTCTACTACTTCGGCAAAACAAAGACAGACGGCAAAGGCGATATGAAGATGCTGCTCGGCGGCAAAGGTGCAAACCTCGCTGAGATGACTTCCATCGGCCTGCCAGTCCCCGCCGGCTTCACCATCACCACTGAGTGCTGTGCTGCTTACTACAAGAACAAGCGTAAGTTCCCTACAGGCCTCCTTGCTGACTGCGAAAAAGCCGTCAAGCTCCTCGAAAAAGAAACCGGTAAGAAGTTTGGCTCAAACTCAAACCCACTTCTCCTCTCCGTCCGCTCCGGTGCTGCCGTCTCCATGCCCGGCATGATGAACACCATCCTTAATCTTGGTCTTAATGACGAAGCTGTCGTCGGCATGGCAAATATGTCCGGCAACGAGCGATTCGCATATGACTCATACCGCCGCCTTATCAACATGTATGGCGACGTTGTCCTCGAAGTTCCTCACCACGCATTTGAAGCTGAGTTTGACAAGATCAAAGCCAGCGAAGGCGTTCATGAAGACAATGACGTTTCCATCCAAGGCCTCATCAAGCTTTGTGCGGAATACAAAAAAGTCGTCAAGAAACATGCTGGCATCGACTTCCCACAAGATCCAATGGAGCAGCTCGCACTCGCAATCGAAGCGGTCTTCGCTAGTTGGATGATCGACAAGGCTGTGATCTATCGCCGCATCGAAGGTATCATCGGCCTCGCCGGCACTGCAGTGAACGTACAGACAATGGTCTTCGGCAACATGGGTGATGACTGCGGTACTGGTGTTGCATTCACACGTAACCCAGCAACCGGCCAGAACAAGTTCTATGGTGAGTTCCTCATCAATGCACAGGGTGAAGACGTTGTCGCTGGTATCCGTACCCCGCAACCTGTTGCCGAGATGCCAAAGTGGAAAGCCCCGAACAACAAAACCGTGGGTAAAGAAGCTCACGCAACCTTGATGAAGATTAAGACGACCCTCGAAAAGCACTACAAAGACGTGCAGGATATTGAGTTCACTATCGAGCAAGGCAAGCTCTACATGCTGCAGACACGTAACGGTAAGCGTACCGGTGCCGCTGCAGTCAAGATTGCTTGTGACATGGTGAAGGAAAAACTCATCAGCGAAAAGGAAGCCGTCAAGCGCATTCCTGCGGGCGACCTCACACAGCTTCTTCTCCCTTCATTCGACCCAGCCGCCAAGAAGTCCGCTAAGCCACTCACTATTGGCCTTCCTGCTTCACCCGGCGCGGCATTCGGCAAGCCAGCCTTCTCTGCTGAAGAAGCCGTCGATCGTACGCACGCTGGTGAACAAGTCATCCTCGTTCGTAAGGAAACATCGCCTGAAGACGTTGATGGCATGCACAATGCTGCGGGCATCCTCACCTCAACCGGTGGCATGACTTCACACGCTGCCGTTGTTGCACGTGGCTGGGGTAAGTGCTGCGTTGCTGGTGCAGGCGAAGTCCACATCAACGAAAAAGGTAAGAAGTTTACTGTTAACGGTAAGACCTTCGGGGTGAACGATGTCATCTCCATCGATGGTTCGACCGGTGAAGTTTTCTCGGGTGAAATCGCATCTGTTGAGCCTAAGCTCTCAGGTGATTTTGCAACCGTCATGAAATGGGCTGACAAATACCGCAAGCTTGATGTCCGCACCAACGCGGACTCACCTGCTGATGCAAAACGTGCCCGCCAGTTCGGCGCTCAAGGCATCGGCCTCTGCCGTACCGAACACATGTTCTTCGAGGGCGACCGTATCACTGCCATGCGTGAAATGATCCTCGCAGAAAACGTTGCTGACCGTGAAGCGGCCCTCAAGAAACTCCTTCCATATCAGCGTAAGGATTTCGTCGGCATCTTCACCGCGATGAAGAACCTTCCTGTAACCGTGCGTCTACTTGACCCACCACTGCATGAGTTCCTCCCGCATGATGCGAAAAGTCAGAACGAACTCGCCAAGATCCTTGGCGTGAAGCCAGCAACTGTGAAGTCACGCGTTTCGCAGCTCCACGAAATGAACCCAATGCTTGGCCATCGTGGTTGCCGCCTCTCGATCACATATCCTGAGATCCTTGTGATGCAAGTGACCGCGATCGTCGAAGCGACCATCGTCTGTAAGAAGAAGAAGGTCAATGCTCAGCCAGAGATCATGATCCCACTCGTTGGCACCAAGCAAGAACTCGCACAACTCCGTGCTCTCGCTGAAGAAACCATCGAAAACGTCAAGAAGGCCAAGAAGTATACTGGCAAGCTCGACATCACCATCGGTACCATGATCGAAATCCCACGCGCAGCACTTACCGCTGACGAAGTGGCTGAAGAAGCGGACTTCTTCTCCTTCGGCACCAATGACCTCACACAGCTGACATTCGGCTACTCACGTGACGACGTCAACGGTTTCCTCCCTGACTACATCAACAATGAAATTCTCGAACGCGACCCGTTCCAATCGCTCGACACCACCGGTGTTGGACAGCTCGTTGAGATGGCAGTCGCCAAGGGCCGTAAGGCGAAGAAGGGTCTGAAGTGCGGTATCTGTGGTGAGCACGGCGGCGATCCAGCTTCCGTCTTCTTCTGCCACGAAGTTGGTTTGAACTATGTATCCTGCTCACCATTCCGCGTGCCAATCGCACGTCTCGCAGCAGCACAAGCAGCTTTGAGCTAAGTAGCAAACCAAGTTCAAAATGAATTGAAATAATGAATACAACCCCGACCATTTGGTCGGGGTTTTTACATGGCTATCAATATGCTCTTTATCCCTACCCAAAGACTCTTCCGATCCAAACTCTAAAGCTACGTCATTTTGCAATAACACTTGTATCTAACTTCACGTCATGAAGTGAACATTACTTACGCGATATATCTAAACCGAAATATTCCTTTAATACAGATCGTGCTTCTCACATTTCACAAACACTCAACGGGCAAAACGCTTCCGCTCATCAACATGAATATTGCGTAAAACGAGAGTATCACAAAAAATTTTACTTCTATATACCTCCATCAAAACTGCCACTGACAAAAACACTCTGTTTCATAAATAGAACAAAAACGGAAATCCTAAATCCGGATTAATTAAAGACTTGTTTAAAATTCAGCCTATAAAACAAGTGCCTTTTTACCAACTCACACCTAAACCGCACAAACCACACATCTGTTCCAATAGTCATTTCATCTCTCAAAACCTCTTGCGTTTTTTTGGTAACCAGCTATTCTCACGCTACATTTGGACGAGTAACGCGAACGAACATTCCTAATTCACTACACACCTCTTATTCGAGGACGAGGGAGATCAAAATGAGAAAGTTAACTACTGCTACTGCTATTGCGTTATCACTCGGTGTCATTGGCTCTACAAATGCCGCAATTGATGGCATTGCTGACGCGAATGAACGAGCAAATATGAACCGTTCTGATGTCAATTTTGACTTCGAAGGCACCAGCATTCCTAACGGAACGGGTAACCTTTGGAGCAGTTTTGATGCAGAAGGCAACCTCCATGTGATCTTTGAAGTTTCACGTCAGTATGTCGACAACACTTGGGGAGACGAATCACACGTTTCATGGCGCACAGGCGGTAAAGGCAAAGAACATAAGCTTAAAGAGCTTGATGGTTCTGACGATGCAGATTTCGTCATCACAAACAGCAACGGCCAGTCCATCTACGAATTTTCCATGGACTTCCTAGCTGGCAGTGTCGACGACTTTCCTCTCGGCAGCAGCTCAAGCAAGGATGCTGGCAAAGGTAAGAAAGACAAAAAAAGCAAGAAAGGTAAAGGTGGTAAGAACGACACCAATATTGGCGGCAACGTCATTGATGCTGCAACTTCACTGGAGTACAACCTCAGCAACTTTGGTAGCCTTCTGAACGGCGAAGACAACTCACCTGATATCGTTGAAGATTTTGATGAATCTGTCAGCGGTAATACCGACCCTAAACTTGGTCAGTACACACTTGTTGACAACAATTTCGACGGCTGGGAATTCAGCGTCATCTACGAAGCTCTCATCAGCAAAGATCTCTTCGCGAGTAACACCTTTGGTGGCGTTATGGTCGACGATGTTCATGCTTCACCTGCAAAGAACAAGCTTGATGGCATCACCACAACTCCTCCAAACCCACCGTCAATTCCTAGCCCAAGTGCAGCCTTCGGCGGTATGCTCCTCCTCGGCAGTCTTGTAGCAAAACGTACACGTAAGACTTCCTGATTATCATCTCATATTAGTTAACAGAGAAATAATTAAAGCCTGCGGCAAAGCCGCAGGTTTTTTACATACAGTATGAGTAAAGATTGTAATAGAAATCCACTCAATTTATTTGTGAGATAAAGAATGTCATATATTGACACACTAAATCTTAATTACGATCTGAGCACCACCACAAAACAATAATCTTATTATAAGCATTGGTCAGGACAACCTTTGTCTAACCCGTTGAAGATAGGGCAAATGCCAGCCGCTTACTCTGAATTGGTCTGGTTGAAGGTTACATACTCCATCATACATTTTTAGTAAATTGTCATTTTCTATATTGACAACAATCATCTTGCTACACATATTGATGTACGAATCATTTAACCGGCACTGTTTGCCGATCAATGTAACGATTCGGGCGCAAACATAATCAATAGAAAAACAGGATGGTATTTATGAAAAAAAGAAACGCTATCGTATGCACATTCACTGCTGTATTTTCACTCATCAGCATAGCTGGTGCTTCAGCTGCACTCGACCCCTCCAATGTTGATGGCCTTATCACAACATCAGATGCCTTCGAAACGATTGTCCCATTGGGCTATTCATATGAAATCGGCAAAGGAAAAGACAAAGAAACAGTGACAGGCGATGGCGCGACACTTTATTTCTCACGTGATCTGTCTAATGGTGATCTTCATTTTGCATTGAAGCTGCCACTGGCTTATGTGGATGAAACATGGGGTCCGGAAGGTTATTCACATAAGACATGGTTTAGCTCGCCGAAGGGTAAGGCACACAAACAGAAAGAACTTGATGGCTCTGACAAAGCTGCATTTGAAATCACCGATTCTCTCGGAAAAAAGATTGTTGATTTCAAGATCGAACTTGGCAAAACCAAAGCTATCAAAGATCTGATTGCACACGACAACTCACACCAACACAACCTAAGGACCTACGGAAGTGCTTTACAGGACGACGGTGGAGCTGGCTCAGGCCCCAAGCCAAAAGACGACGACACTTTGTCACCAAAGCTGCTGACTTTGGGTGATGACGATTACGTTCTCGATCCAACAGACACACGCTCCGATTTTTCGAACTGGGAATTTTCTGTCATCTATGAAGGCTTCATCGGCGGTGATGTCCTTGGAACTGGTGACATCAACATTAATATCACTGAAGTTCACGCTTCACCCAGTAAATTTGATGAAAACAAATTGACTGATTTCGTGCCAGTGCCAGAGCCAACAACTGCCTGTCTCCTCGCAGTATCTCTGGTAGGCCTTATGACCCGCAGAAAAGCCTAGCTAATGATTATTTTTTCTTAAATCAAATCCTGACATACACCAACCTGTCATCTATATTGAAAAGATCAACTCACATCACTAGACGTGATGTGAGTTTTTTTATGCCTACTAGCGCTGTGAGTATTGGTGCAATCGAGCATGAGCATGCTTCAGTAAACGTCGATGATGTTCTGCTCCATGACCCAAAGCACGATAGACTGCCAACTTTGCAATATCCTCAATAAAGATCCAGCAAATACAATATATCCATACGATCCCGATCGCGTACCATGGTACCGGTGTAATCAAGCCAAACCCAAATCCGACCAACAAACTGGCTAGTGCCTTGGTCACAATCGCGGCCCAAAGCACGATCGGCGCAGGGTAGGGGGCCTTCAAAAAGAAGTTCGGTGTTCGCGCAACAAATAGTGTCAAATGCCCCGCCACTGCCAGCTTTAAGAAGATTAATGACTGAATTTCTTCATGCGTGAAATCCGTCCAGATCACAAAACCGACCAAGAGCGCGAATGTTTCAAACACACCGATGATTCCGAGTACGGTTGAAACCGTGAGCACTCGCCGCATATCCCATTTCACTGGCGTCGGACTCAATACCGTTCGGTCATAAGCAATTGTCATAATCGGTAAATCATTAAACAATGCAAGCAGTATGATCATAATCGCAGTAATCGGGTAGAAATTAAATACCACCATCGCTAACACGACAAAGAACATGATGCGTATTGTTTCGATGATGCGATAGATAGCATAACTGTTCATACGCTCAAATATTTTTCGGGCTTCTTCAATGGCGGTCACGATCACCGATAAACCCGGTGCGGTGAGAACCAACGCAGCCGCAGCACGCGCCGCATCCGTTGCCCCGCTCACCGCGATCCCAATATCAGCCTGTTTTAATGCCGGCGCATCGTTTACACCATCGCCGGTCATACCAACAATGTGACCACGCTCCTGAAATGACTCCACAATCTCGAACTTGTGTTCTGGAAATACTTGCGCAAATCCTTCAGATCGCTCAACACGTTCTGCGATACCCATCGGAATATGATGTTGATCGGTGATGTCAGAAAAATATTCATCCGCCATATGAATGTTCGCACCAAGCCCTAGTTTTTCCGATATTTCCTTCGCAATGGCAACGTTATCTCCCGTTACCATCCGTACATCGATCCCGTGTGTTGAAGCAGCTTCAATGGTTTCCTTTGAATCTTCGCGTGGCGGATCAAACAGCGGCAAGAGCCCTAGCATCTCCCAGCCACACTCATGAGAGGCTTCATCATTCTTTGTATGTCGACCTTTCTTTCGTGCCACCCCTAACGTTCGATAGCCTTGTCGCGCCAAAGCATCGACATGTTCATCCAACATTTTGGACTGTGCTTCTGAAAGATCACATAGCTTCATCACGACCTGTGGAGCACCCTTTGTGACCTGTACAACTTGTTGATCTTGTTCACATACAACAACTGCTTCGGTGCGTTTGTGTACCGGATCAAACGGAACAAAAGTTTCCTGATGATACAGCTCTAATTTATCAGATTCATGTACGCCACCGATCACCGCCAGATCAATCGCATCGCGATCCTCTGCCTTGGATGCCAACGCACCGGCCAAAATGAGTTCTTCTTTATCAACACCTTCAAGCGTGACTGGATCGCCGAGCGTCAATTTATTTTGTGTTAACGTGCCCGTTTTATCACTGCATAGAATGTCCATGCCTGCCATTTCTTCGATCGAATCCAGACGTGAGACGATCGCTTTCCGCTTGGATAACGCTACAGCTCCTAACGCCATCGTCACAGCCAAAACCGCAGGCATAGCAACTGGAATTGCAGCCACTGTTAAGATGAGTGCGAATTGGATCAACTCTATAAAATCTTCGCCACGCATCCACTGCACGGTAATTAAAATCAGCGCTAGCGCAATGCTGATGTAGATCAGAAAGTCACCGATATTCAGGACTGCTTTTTGAAAATGTGAAACACGCTTCGCTTCGGAAACCAGCATCGCCGTACGACCAAAGTAAGTTCCACTACCGATCGCAACCACAACTGCGATCATCTCGCCTTGCTTAACGATCGAACCCGAATAGGCCACTGCGCCAGGCTTTTTCGATGTAGGCAGCGACTCCCCAGTAAGTGCCGATTGATCGATGCTGAGGTAGTCACCCTCTACCAACTTACAGTCTGCAGGCACAATGTCACCCAAACGAAGCCGAGTGATATCACCCGGCACAAGCGTTGCGGCATCGGCTTCGTCCCACGTACCATTCCGCCTAACACGCGCTTTCAGTGCTAACTGCTTCTTCAAAGCCGCGACCGCGTTACTCGCCTTGTATTCCTGCCAGAAACCGACTGCTGCATTAAAAAATAGAAGCAGCATAATGATGATTAAGTCCGGCCAATGCCTTACAACCAAACTCAATACCGCTGCAATCTCAATCATCCAAGGGATCGGTCCCCAAAAATACCCGAATAGGCGTTTTAGATTACTTGTTTGTTTTTCTTCAATCTCGTTGCGGCCATAAACTGATTGCCGCTTCTCGACCTCACCGAGATCGATCCCCTCGGCGGATGTGGCAAGCTGAGTATACACCTCTTGAATCGAAGCATCTTCAAATTGTTTCAGCGTCCAGACATCGTCTGTTTCTGTGGTTGTTGCTGTCACGTCAAATCGT
The DNA here is from genome assembly GCF_050931845.1 of Poriferisphaera sp. WC338. Lineage (GTDB taxonomy): Bacteria > Planctomycetota > Phycisphaerae > Phycisphaerales > Phycisphaeraceae > Poriferisphaera. The sequence goes on along the minus strand of NZ_CP194516.1, from coordinate 1,633,017 downwards.
ATCCCGGACCCCATACCAAGCCTCAAATCCATCAAACCGTCATCCACATTTCCCTAGTCTTATTCGCCATTTTACATGCGGTTTAATGAATCTCGCCCCATATCCCCGTCCACATAAGCCTTCTATGACGGTTGTAGCTTTTCGTAACAATGACACTCGGTAGCATCACCTCGGTTTCGATGAATCCCAGTTTAACCCTTGTCGATAAAAAAATGGTCGATCTGGAGGATAAACGCATGACCATGAGTTCCGATAATGTAGACATCGCATGCAGACGTAATGCACCCCGGCACGCTGCAGCAGGTATCCAATGCCAACTCGGGCAAATCCTTGACCTCTCTGCAACCGGCATGCGCGTTGAGTGCAAAGGTGCCAAATCCCCCGTGAAACCGGGACAAACCGGCAACATCCAGCTTGAACATCAAAATAAGAAGATCAAATTGAATGCTCAAGCTCGCTGGGTGAAACGCAAAGGTCTTTTCAAACATGAAGTCGGCTTAAAGTTCATTGATCAGAGTTCGCAATCCAAACAAATTCTGTCGGACATTGCTCAGTTTGGCTTTATTTGCGACAACCAGTTCCTCACGCCAGAGGATGCATCATCACAACAAGTTAAAGAACCTGTGCGTGCATCGCTTGAATTACCCGATTACTACAGAACATTGGATATAAGCCCGTCAGCATCATCAGACGAAATCCGCAAAGCTTACCGCCAGCTCGCACAGGTATATCATCCAGATCACAATCCTAACGAAGCTGATCGGTTCAAGGAAATCAACGAAGCGTATCACCTGCTAGCTGATCCTGAACAACGTGAAGCTTATGATCAGCTTTACAAAAAATAGAGGCTCTCATACCTACCATGTGGTCGCATGGATCACTGCTCGCATCATCATCTCATCGACATATGGATGTACCCGCCAAGTCAATCCCAGCGCAAAAATCATCGCCAACATCCACATGCCGTAAAGCTCTGGCCGCATTAGTAGATCACGATATCCCCGATGCAGATCTGAAAGAATGGCCGAGCCATCTAGCGGGGGAACAGGCATCAGATTAAAAATGATCAGCAGTGCATTAAGAGACGCTGCGAAATATAAAAACAAGAATAATCGTCCAGATGTCCCTTCATCACGCGGTAACCAGCCAAAGCGCACCAAGATCACCAGTGCTACAAGACTCAGCACCATCAGCAAAACATTCATACTCGGACCGGCAGCCGCTACTTTCGCCATCGCATACTTCCCACGCAACCGGCTGTGATCCACCGGCATCTGTCCCCATGCAATTCCCACCACCAGCAAAAAGAAAATCGACATCGGGCCCATGTGCACCAGCGGGTTTCCTGTCATCCGCTTCAGCCGAATTGGTGTGTCATCGCCACAACGGATCGCCATCCAGCCGTGTGCAAGCTCGTGCAGTACGATGCTGATTGTCACGATGAGTATCCAAGCAAAGTAAAAAAACCTGCGTTCCGGCTCGAACAAATTCGTAATCAGCAATGAATCCATTTCGCGTTTCCTGCTCCGATTTTGTGGATCAGCCCATATATTGATCACACAGTTTCGCAGGGTAGGGGCTGGGCTGCAATCTCACCCACCAACATGTTTTCCCACACCACCACCTGCCATTCCCCAAACAGTCAAAATCTCGCTAAACTTTACATCCTATGCAGAGCCTTATTGTGACACTTGATGGCCCCGCCGGCTCCGGTAAATCCACCGTAGCCCGCTTTCTAGCGAAAAGACTCGGTCTTGAATTTCTCGATACCGGAGCGATGTACCGTGGCCTAACCGCCAAGGCTTTGTATCGTGGGATTGATCCCGCCACCGAGCCACATGCTGTTATTGAGTTGGCCCGTAATACGGTCATGCGCTTCGACTGGTATGACGACCCGCCTCGACTTTTCCTTGGCAACCTTGATGTCACCGACCGCATCCGTGACCGCGATGTGACCTCACGTGTGTCTGAAGTTGCAGCACTCTCTGGCGTGCGCCATGTTCTGGTCGACATACAACGCCGCATTGGTGAAGAACATCCACGCCTGGTCACCGAAGGTCGAGACCAAGGCTCTGTCGTTTTCCCGTCTGCGCAAGTGAAGTTCTACCTTGATGCGTCTCCTACTGTCCGTGCCAAGCGGCGCGCGAAGCAAATTCAAGATGCTGGCCGTAAAGCTGATCTTCAACTCATCCGCAAGCAAATCATCGAACGCGATCATAAAGATTCAACCCGTGTGGAGTCCCCACTTATCTGCCCCGAAGATGCTCAGCGAATTGACACATCAGACATGACACTTGATCAGGTCGTCGAACACCTTGAAACCTTAGTGCGTGATAAAATGAACATGCCTACGGATGGATGATCCTCACATCGTTTGATCACGATTCAACCACAACACGAATAAAAGTTCATGGCTAAAAAAGAGAACGACAACCTGCGCTTGCCGAACACCTTGTACCACACTTTCTGCTGGTGGTTTGTCACCACCCTGTCATTGATATGGTTCAAAATTTTTTATCGCTTCAAATCCACTGGCAGCCACAACGTTCCGAAAAAAGGCTCCGTGCTCATCATTGCCAACCATCAATCATTCCTTGATCCACCCATCATGGGTGCCGCATCTTACCGCCGATCATTTTTTTCACTCGCACGTGCTACGCTCTGGAATAGCAAAACCCTTGGCCACATAATGAATGCACTCAAAGGTTTTCCCGTCGATCAGGAAAACGCCGACATCAAAGCCATGCGCGACTGTATCTCAATCCTCAAGGCCGATCACGGCCTTATGCTCTTTCCCGAGGGCGCTCGTACCGAAGACGGCAAAACCGCGCCCTTTGAAATGGGCGTCTTTCTCATGATCAAACGCTCTGGCTGCACCGTCGTACCTGCCGGCATCGAAGGCGCTTATGATGTCTGGCCACGTGGTCAATCCAAACCCAAACTTTTCGGCCGCATCGCTGTCAATTTCGGTGAACCCATCCCACCAGAAACCTTTAAAAAAATGAAGGGCGAAGAAGCCCTGAAAATGCTGCATGACCGTGTCATTGAGCTACAAGCCCGTTCCGCGAAACAAATTGGCCGCTAAAGATATCTTCATAGAAGATACTTCACACACCCATAGCCCAGCCGTAAAATATCCTGTCCTTGCGGAACGCTGTCTCATGTGTCATCCCTTTACTCTTCACCTCACCCGGATCTGCCCATGAACGCATTACTCATCGCATTTTTTGCCGCCATCGCATTCATCATTGCTTACAACACCTACGGCAAATGGCTCGGCTCAAAAATCTTCAAACTCTCCGCTGATTTCGTCTGTCCCTCATACCGGCTCCGTGACAACCTCGACTACATCCCCACCTCCAAAGGTGTTGTCTTCGGCCATCACTTTACCTCCATCGCTGGAACCGGTCCCATTGTCGGTCCTGCCATCGCTGTCATGTGGGGTTGGCTCCCCGCACTTATCTGGGTTGTTCTCGGATCAATTTTCATTGGAGCTGTTCACGATTTCGGCGCACTCGTGGTTTCACTACGCAACAACGGCCAAACCGTCGGCGATATCGCCGGTCGCGTCCTCAACCGCCGCGTTCGCCTTCTCTTTCTCTTCGTCCTCTTTCTCGCACTCACCATCGTTCTCGCCATCTTTGGCCTCGTCATTGCTGCTGTCTTCAAACAATACCCCGAATCGATTTTTCCTTGCCTCATTCAAATCCCCATCGCGATCATCATCGGACTGATTCTCCATCGCAAAGGTGTTAACCTTCTCATCCCTTCTATCATCGCGCTTGCGGTCATGTACCTCACCGTCATCTACGGCGATCGAGGTTTCCTTCACACCTTTAACACCACACTCGCCTCTTGGTCCATCATCACGTGGGTTGCCGTCCTCTTGCTCTATTCCTATGTCGCTTCGGTCCTCCCCGTTTGGTTACTCCTCCAGCCACGTGACTACATCAACTCTCTCCAACTCATTACCGCTCTCGGACTCATCGTCATCGGCCTTGCTGTTGCCGCATGCTTCGGTGGCTCCCCAACCATTGCGGGATCACAAGTCCTTGAAGCCGGCACGCGTCCGCCACTTGAAATCATTGCTCCTGTTTCCAATCTTGATCCGATCGGCGCACCAGCCATCTTCCCCTTCCTCTTCATCACCATCGCATGCGGCGCCATTTCTGGTTTTCACTGCCTCGTTTCCTCTGGCACCTCCTCCAAACAGCTGATGCGCGAACCTGACGCACGATTCGTCGGCTTCGGCGGCATGCTCACCGAAGGTTTTCTCGCCACCATCGTCATCCTCGCTTGCACCGCCGGTATTGGACTCGGCATCAAAAACCCTTCAGGTGAAGGGCTTTTAACAGGCACAGCAGCTTTCAATTCAATCTATCAAAGTTGGTCATCTGCGAACGGACTCGGAGCCAAAGTTGGTGCTTTCGTTGATGGTGCGGGCAACTTTCTCGTTACCCTAGGTTTCTCCAAACTCATCGCTAATGCGCTTATGGGCGTGCTGGTTGCATCCTTTGCAGGCACCACACTAGATACCGCCTGCCGTTTACAACGCTATGTCGTTCAAGAACTCGCCGCCACATTCATCCGTCAACCTGCGGCAAAGATCGTTTCCAGTGAAAAAACTGAACAACCACTTTTCAACTTCAGCACCATCCGTCTCACCGCTAACCCCATGACTTGGCTTGCCAACAAACACGGAGCAACATTATTCGCCATCACCATCGCTGCCATCATCGCGGCTCTCCCCGCAGGTAACGTACAAGCCTCATTCTTCAATCATCTCATGGCTGGCGACTTCGCTTCAATGCATACGTGGCTAAGTACTAACGCAGGCAAAGGCGGCCTTCTTCTCTGGCCCATGTTTGGTGCAACCAACCAACTCCTTGGCGGACTCGCTTTCCTCGTCATCACCTTCTACCTCTACCGCCGCAACAAACCGATCTGGTTTCTCGTTCCTCCCATGATCTTCATGCTCATCATGCCGATGTGGGCCATGATCGTTCAAATGTTCATCGGCTCCCCAGATTTTCCTGCATGGGTCAAAGACGACAACCCCAACGAATTCCTCATCCTCATTGGCATCGCTACCATGCTCCTCGAAATCTGGATGGTCATCGAAGCTGTTCTCCTCTGGCCCAAAGCCAAAGGCGTGCTCGAACAATCTATCGACGCAGAATCAAATGCACCTTCCACCGGCATGAACTGCTGATCCCGTCAGCTATCCATTCTTTTTTGCGGTGCCTCACACCATTACCAATGGTCCCCCGAAATGCCAATCACCCCCTTCCTGAAAATGGGAGGGGGAACTATCAACTTTCTCCCGCACAGGCTAAAATACCCCTGCATTATTCGGCCGAGTCTCTCGCCGATCAAAACGCCACACGGAGCTCACATGAACACGTTTTCTAAAAAAACAATCGCCCTCATAACTCTCGTCGTCGCCTCGCTGACCTTCGCTGGCTGCTCCGTCAAAACGCCTACCGCAACCGTCAAAGATATCACTGTCACCGAAAAAAACTCCACCGGCGCACGCATCCTCCTCACCGTTGAACTACAAAATCCGAATGATGTCGCACTCCCACTCCCACACGCTTATTACCGCGTCTCACTTCAAGATGCATCTTCATTCGAATTCAAATCTGTCCCTGCACTCACACTGCCTGCCAAAGGCTCACAAACTCTCACTCTCCCCGCAGCCTTCGCGATTAAACCTGACCAACCTCTTGAAGGCAGACACTACAATGTTGTTGGCTCCATCTTCTATCATCCTCCAGGTGAATTCCGAATGATCCTCGATCAATATCATATCCCGCTCCCCTCTGCGGACTTCTCTGCGTCCGGCAACATCAACTCTGCTGCATCCGCACCCGAGGTAGAATAAACAACGCACTTCTCTAACTCACGCTTAGACTCATCATGGAAAACATCTTCCGCAAACGTCGTTACCTGATCCCTTTCCGCGCTGTCCTTTTACCACAAATCTTCACCGATGTTCTTGTCATTGGTGGTGGTGTTGCTGGCATGCGCGCCGCACTTGCTGCGGATCAACACGGTGAAGGCGTCGATATCATCCTCACCACCAAAGGAACGCTCAAAGACTCTTCTACTTACTACGCACAAGGCGGTGTCGCGGCGGTACTCGCCGAAGACGATACCTTTGACAATCATATCGCTGATACGCACACCGCAGGGGCAGGGCTATGCGACGCCCCCGCTGTCCGTACAATCATCGAAAATGCCCCCGAGCATATCGACCAACTTATCAAATGGGGCATGCCCTTCGACATATTATCCTCGAATAGCGATGGGAAAACGGATCAAAACGTCGCGCTCGGCATCGAAGGCGGACACTCCCATCGCCGCATCCTCCACGCAGACGGTGATGGCACCGGTAAAGCTCTCGCCCACACGCTACACAACCAAATCCTCGAGAACGATAGCATCCGAACCTTTGACAATTGCTTCGTCCTCGATCTCATCACCGATCCCGATCAACAACAATGCCTCGGCGCAATCACACATCACCCACGCTTTGGCTTACAGGTTATTTGGGCGGCATCAACCATCGTCGCCTCCGGTGGTTGCGGACAGGTCTACCGCGAAACCACCAACCCCGCCGCCGCAACCGGTGACGGCATCGCCGCTGCTTACCGCGCCGGTGCGCAGCTCATGGACATGCCGTTCATGCAGTTCCACCCTACCACGCTCTATATCGCTGGTGCTGCGCGTTCACTTATCTCAGAAGCCGTCCGAGGCGAAGGTGCATACCTCATCGATAAAAACGGGCATCGCTTCATGCCCGACATTGATCCACGAGCCGAACTGGCTCCGCGAGATATTGTCTCCCGCGCCATCATCGATCAGATGGCCAAAACCCATCACACACACGTCTATCTCGATGTTAGACACCTAGGCGACCGCTTCGCCACACGCTTTCCTGGCATCGACCGCGTCCTCAAATCCTTCGGCATTTCCGCTACGGAAAATCCCATCCCTGTTCACCCTTCCGCGCACTACATGATCGGTGGCATCAAAACCGATCTCCACGGACGCACCACGTTGCAAGGACTCTACGCCGCTGGCGAAGCCACATGCACCGGCCTTCATGGCGCTAACCGACTCGCATCTAACTCACTGTTAGAAGGATTGGTCATGGGCGCCCGCGCCGGAGAGGCTGCACTCGAGTCCACGCTCAACCCCACACGCCCCTCACTTAAGATCGTCTCGGACATCCGCATCTCCGACCGCGCTCCGCTCGATCTCGACGATGTCCGCTCCTCACTCCGCTCGACCATGTGGCGCAACGTCGCCATCCAACGCACCGGTCCCGACCTCCGCGAAGTTCTCAACAACATCAATTTTTGGGCACACTACACCCTCGACAAAATCTTCGATGACCGCACCGGCTGGGAAACACAAAACCTTCTCACGCTTTCCGCACTCATCACACAAGCTGCTCTCTGGCGTGAAGAATCCCGTGGCACACACCACCGCACCGACTTCTCCCAAAGCACCAAGCAATTCCACTGCCACGACCTCTGGTCCACCGACAATGATGACCCTATCACCTCTCCTATCCAAACCACCTAATTAAAGAGACAAGGCACCACATCGCTGTAGCGCCTCGCCTTCCCTTACCTATTTCATTTATTGGCTACAGTCACTTTGGATCATACCAATCCACTTCAGGTGGATCTTGACCCGGTGCTTGCACCCACGTCTCGTCAAATTTGTGGGTTGCCGCATGCCCGTCAGCAAACACATAATTCGCCGTCTGTGTATGGCGATCAATCTCCACAGTCTTTGGCATGCCCGTCGCCATATCCCATTGGACCCCTTGCATCATCATGTTTGCGACACGCGGCGGATTACCCCAGTACATTGGCATGAAGTGATCCATCGCCACATCCTCGATCAGCTCCGCTGCCAACACCGTTTTCGTCGGCTCACGGATCTCCGTCGGCTTGATCCCATTGTATGGAGGGTGATTCGGCGTGTAATAGGCATTGATCCCATACGATGTTTCCCGCGGCATCATCGGATGGTCCCAGTTCTCGCTCTCATCAGCGGGACACATATAAACATCGTTCTTCTCCATATAATACGCCGTTCGGTTGTACCAAGCATTCTCCGCTGGCGCCATCATCGGCATCCGCGCCGTCGGATAAAAATTGTCGTCATCGTCCTGTGCATACATCTCCATCACAAGCGCAATCTGCCGCGTGTTCGACAAGCATTGCAACTGTTTCGCCGCCTTGCGTGCCGAACTTAATGCTGGCAATAGAATGCCGATCAAAAGTGCAATGATCGAGATGACAATTAAAAGTTCAATCAACGTAAACCCGTTGTTTCGTTGATGGTTCCTCGTGCTCATAAAAAGCTTCTTTCATATCTGATTAAAAGTTTCGTTTCGCTCTTAGCCATTTGTCGCGCATCCCCTTTGCCAAACGGCCAACAGCACACCGCAGCATCATTGCGCCTGCGCCAAAGCGCAGCACAAGCATCTCTGCTGCCGCAAATTTCAATTTCTTTACAAAATCATTCGCTCAGATATGCCTCGGCGGGCCACGATCCCGCACCACCACGCTCCCCTCAAAAGCATCCACCTTCTCCACCCAAACAAACACAACCTCATCCACCACCCCCATGCGCACCGCATCCAAATCCATCGGCGGCGGACAATCCAGCACCCCCGTCAAATAACAGATCGCGCACTTCTGAACCGGGTCCTTCTTCCCCGGCCCCTCGCCCTCAAACGGTGCTCCTGAATCCCCCTCGTCATCCAAACAAAGCGGGCAACTCGCTCCACCAACCTCTGTCAGTTTCCCATCCTCATTCACCGACCGCTCGCCCGGCAGCGCAATCGAACCGCGCTGGTGGCCCGGCATAATCACCGCAAACCACAGCGTAAACACCCCGATCAAAAGCCATCGTATCTCCCGCGTGCTCATGATCCTCGCATCATAGCAGCCCCATCTCCCCCACTGCAATCCACAAACATATTTCCACATGCTTGCTGAGAACCGCCTCGCAACATCCCGCCGCAGCCGCCATGCAGCTCACCCCCAACCACGCTACAATCTCTCCATGAGTTTCAAGAAATACGACAATGTTTACATCGCTGACACCGCCTGCGTCCTCGGTGAAATCACGCTCTACGAAAACGTCAATATCTGGTACGGCGCCTCCATCCGCGGCGATGTCGCCCCCATCACCATCGGCAAAAACTCCAATGTGCAGGACAACGCCACAATCCACTGCGACGGTGGCTTCCCCAACGTCATAGGTGAATCCGTCACCATCGGGCACAACGCCGTCTGCCACGGCGAATCCATTGGCAACGGTTGCCTCATCGGCATGAACTGTACTATCCTCGGCCACACCAAAATCGGCAACAACTGTATCGTCGCCGCCGGCGCTGTCGTTCCCCCCGGCCTTGTCGTGCCCGACAACATGGTTGTCATGGGCGTCCCTGGCAAGATCATGCGTGAAACCAATGCCGAAGAGCGCGCCTTCATGGAAAAGAATCCCCCGCACTACGTCAAGCTCGCCAAGCTCCATTACGACTGCAAAACAACCGATAAACGCTTTATCACATGGGCTGGCAACATATAACACCAAACTCCAAACGGCCGCTCATACTCTTAATCATTAAAAGCATTAGAAACATAGCCACAAACATGAATCACAACCACAACTCCCAAAACAAATTCCTCTTCCCCGCCATCGACCTTCGCGGTGGCAAAGTCGTCCGACTCCTTCAAGGCGATTACGACAAGCAAACAACCTACGGCGACGACCCGCTCACGCAAGCCAAAATCTTTGAAGACGCTGGCGCCACCTGGCTGCACGTTGTCGACCTTGACGGCGCTCGCTCAGGCAAGATGCAACACATCAAAGAAATCCAAGCCATATGCGAAGGCACCAATCTTAAAGTCGAAGTTGGCGGCGGCATCCGAAACGACGCCTCCATTGATGCACTCCTCCGCGCAGGCGTCACCCGCGCCATCGTCGGTACCGCGGCACTCCGCAATTGGGACTGGTTTGAATCGCTCATGGGCAACCCGACTTACCGCGGCCGCATCGTCCTCGGACTTGATGCGCGTGAAGGTAAGATCGCAGTATCAGGTTGGGAGGAAACCACCGACACCACCGCACTCGATATCGCTCAGAAAGTCTCCGACTGGCCACTCGCTGCCATTGTCTACACCGACATCGCAACCGACGGCACACTCAAAGGCCCGAACGTTGAAGAAACCCGCAAAATGGCCGAAGCCACCCACGTCCCCATCGTCGCATCCGGCGGCGTCGGCACCCTCGAACACCTCCGCGCCCTCCGCACGCTTGATGTTCAAGGCGCCATCATCGGCCGCTCTCTCTATGAAAATGCCTTCACCATCGACGACGCCATCGCCGCCTTCGAAGGAAACGCATAATCATGACCGAACAACCCACGCCAGAAAATCCATTGCAAGCCTACTTTGATTGGCAGGTCACCACCCTCATGCTCGCCTTTGATGTGCATGATCCCATTCCTTACAACGACGAACACGCCGCCACCGCGCGCCGCCAAAAACTCGAACAACTCGTCAGCAGCATCACCCTCGAAGTTGTTCCAGACAAATACAAATCCGATCCCAACATTGATTGGCCGCCCGAGCTGATGCGCACCATCACCCAAGCCACCCTCAAGAAAGCCAACGACATCATCGCTAGCAAACAACCACTTCCACAATAACCCGCCCCAAACGTACAATAATCACACGGTGGTCCGAGTGTGTGACACCTCGTGCCAGCAAATGGAGATGTACCTAAACCCTAACCATCTAGTAAACCTCCACGACTTCAGATACTGAAGGCCGCACGTTCGAACCTTTTTCTCTTATCCCTTTTACTCTTAATACCTTCACTGTTGCATGTCACCATGAAGCAAATTCAACAATAAACACTATCTGTTTTCTTCTGCATCATTCTGTCAACAAGAGAATACGCATTCAAACAAAGTCACATTAAAAAGAAAAGGCTTTTATCGTTTCTATCTTGTGCTCACAATCACTGATATATGCAGGATTGATAATGTGCTTATTACGGATTATTGGAAGCAAACGTTAACCGAGCACTGTTGATATGATCTGATTTACCAAGACAACATATCTCTGCTTAACTCGTAAACTTTACCATCTTCCGCACCAACAACGAGGTCGAGTTGACTGTCATTATCAAGATCGTACATCCACGCTGCGGTGTTGTGTAAGCCGAAGTCGATGTACGATTTGTCTTTGTAGGTGATCGGTCTTGGGCGACTGAAGATCGGGTTTTGACTTGAGCCGATGTTTTCAAGCAGTATAGGTGTGGAGCCGGGCAGGGCATTGGCGGTTTCTTTGTCGAGAAAATACTTGTGGCAACTGCGATTTGATCCCAGAATGACATCCCATTTACCGTCGCCTGTCCAGTCGCCGATACAAATTTTGGTTCTTCCCCAAAAGCCGGCAGGGCCGCATAGACGTATGTTGGTGTTGTCTGAATATTGCAGTTTATGTGTTGTCTTGATTTGAGTACTGCCGAGTGATTGGGGGATAGCGATTGCAAGATCGCCGTCCCAGTCAATGTATAGCAGTGCTGGGTTGGGCTGATTGAGTGTTTTGTATGAAGCAGGGATGATTGCGGGGCGAGTACGCCATGCGGTTGGAAGACGTTTGCTATTTAGGGTCAGTAAGACGGGTGCGTTGAGTTGTGTTTGTGGGCCGTTGCCTTTGTATAGGTAGAGGTTTGACTCGACATCGTTTGTGATGATGTCAAGGTTACCATCATTGTCCCAGTCACCGGTGGTGGGTTGCAAGTAGCCCCATCGTTTTTCGTTCGGTCCTTGAATTGAACCACTGAGACCCGCTTGGTGTTGAATGATTACGTTGTTGGCTGTCATGTTGATTGGCGAATCAAAGGAAAGAGGCTGTGATGTGCCGGGCCAGAAGGTGAGGTACCCAGAAGAATCGCCAATGATGAGGTCAGGATTGCCGTCTTTATTCCAATCCGTTAGGCATGGCACTGCGAGTGTGTCGACAGCGACGTAACCGCCTGACATGAGTACTGGTCCAATCTCCTTGAATTGTCCGACTTGCTTACCTTTTAAGATTGTAATGCGACCGGGATTGCCGTCAATGAGGAGTTCATCCTGCCCGTCGTTGTCTAGGTCGGCATGATTGATTTTCATTGCAAAATAAGTGTGTTTGAGTGTTGTGCCGTTACTGAGAAGTACCTGAGCCTTGCCTGTGTAGAGGTTGTTGTCTTTGAATGAAATTGGGAAAGCGTAAATTTGATCGACACTGCCAGTGCATACGAGGTAGCGTTTGTCTTGGCATTTTAAGATTGTGACCGCGCGTTCGGACTCGCCCGCTCTCCAGCGGAATGGATAGTTGTGTATGCGATCAAAAACAGGTTTGATGTTATGGAAACTAATTGAGCCGTCGGTCATGGAACCTTTGGCCCAGTAGAGAGTTGAGATTCGTTCGCTACCAAGCCACTGGCCAATGGCGTCGTAGCCTTTGTCGGGCCCGACGTTGGGTTGTTCCTTGTCACGCCAAGGGCTTTCGTTGAAAGGCCAATAGGAACCCATTGCGATAACACCATGAATTAAAAGATCGGGTGTGCCATCCAGATCAACGTCATTAAGAGACCAGCCAGATTGCATTTCGTTTCTTGGTAGTGCTTCAGAAAGTGGCGCATTGTCGATGAGGACAGGCATAGGCTCTGAAAAAACAGGCTGGCCGGGTTTGCCGAGGTTATGGTATTGGATGAGATTCCTTTTGCCATGAATGGTGTGATCGCCTCGCGCGATGATATCGAAAAGGCCGTTATTTCGCGGCAGTGCCTCAAATGAGGAACCAAGAAGTTGCGGGAGATGTTGGCCTTTGCCATATACTGGGAATGGTTGGTTATTGATTAATTTTGTTGTTATATGCTTGTAAAGTGCAGGGCGTGAATCCATCCAATTGACGTGGCCGAATGCAACGACATCAAATTTATCTTCGCCTGACCATGGCACGATCATTGATGAAATATGCAACTGATCATTAAATGGATGGAGTGCTTCATTGATGACACGTATTGGTTTGTAGCCATCAGAAGCGAGAATCATTCTTGGTGCGGTTGAGGTAGGTTTGTTATTTTGAAGAAAACCTTTGCCTGCCGTTTTTATGATTTGAGATTCGATGTCTGTCGCGGAGATTGTGTGGTTGAAAATTTTAAGCTCATCAATGTCGCCGACGAGATGACGGCGTTTGCCCATTTGGCCAATCTGATAACATTTCCATGAGGGGCGATGGTGTGTAACTTTGTCATTAATTTCAAGATGATTATTTAAGTAAATTTTGATACGTGAGTTTTGATCATCAACGTAGGCGAGGTGATACCATTTGCCTGTTTGGATTGTTTGTGAGCCATGCAAAACAGTATCTTTCTCGCCATTTTTTGGATGCAAAGCCAAGAGAAGCTTGGTTTTGTGTAAGCGTAGAAAGTAAGCCCATGATTTATCAGTTGATTCAAGCGTGAAGAGCGTTTGCGGACTCGTATCGTTGTATTGACCTACTCCACCGTCAGGGTATTTGTTCACCCTGAACCAAAAGCTGATGCTTACGGGTGAGGAGAGGTCTTTTTTAAAGGAAACAGTTGCGCCTTGCCTGCTTGCGGTTACAGAATGATATTTGCCTGCGATCGGGTTTGATGAACCCGTTCCTGTTTTGTTAAAAGATTCGTTATATATTGTTTTGGCGGATAGTGTAGACGAAATAAATAAGATTGATAATGATGTGAAACTAATGGCGAATAATCGAAAAAATGAATCATTGTGTGAGCAATTCATGCATAAAATCCATCGTTAGAATAAGTAAAGCACTACCACGCAATCGTACCGCGTCTTAGTGCGGAAGTATATCCAGAAACTTCTGGTTCAGAAATATCTTCTTGATCTGGCCCGAGATATAACCCCATCCAAAGGCTTGTGACATCTTCCCAGTTTGCATATTCAGCATGACCATCTGCAAAAGCATAATTTTTGCCACGTTCACTGTTATGCGGTTGATGGTGCAGCCTCCCACTGCCGAAACGCATCCACCCCGTCCACAAATCACCGTCCTGTACCCAATGACTCGGATTTGTTGCATTATAGAAAGGACGTAGTATCGAAAAGTTTCCACGCGTTGGATTATCCATATAAACTACGATACTTTCTGGAGAGCGTATGTAGTCAGCGCGCCAATTGCTTACCACGCCGTTTGCGCAATATGAAATGTCATTGTCCTCATTAGCTGCATATGCTGCTTGCTCCGCATTCTCGTTTGATGGGCACATGTATGCATCTTTTGTATTAGCCAAATATTCAAACGTATTATTTACCCAGTTCTCTTTGTTAATCTGTCCTGTCATGTCTTCACTTGTTGTGAATGGGTTTTTAATCAAGTAGGCAGGATACATTCCTCTTTGATAAGGATAATAGCCATTTTCATGAACTGAATACGCCGTACCGGCAATAGCAATCTGCCTAAGATTTGAAAGGCATTGAGAAGTTTGTGCTGCCATTCTCGCCGTAGCTAGAGCAGGTAGCAATATAGAAATTAGTAAAGTAATAATAGATATGACTACAAGCAACTCAATCAATGTAAAAGCGAAATAATTCGTTTTCTGATGTTTACTAATTAGAAAGGTCATGCGGTAGCTCCAATAAATTTTATTTAAAAGATTGGTACTCTAGTTAAAGTACCAATCCAAATGGTTGATTATTATTTGCGACCACCAAACAAAGGCAATACTGTCAAGCCAAGAATTGCCAACGATCCCGGCTCTGGGATGCTGTTGTATAGCATGTGTTCAGGGGAGAGGACTTGATCTGAGATACGGATATCGTCAATGAGGCCGTCAAAATTGCGGTAATGATATGCATCTCCGTTTGTATTCTCAGCAAGTGAAACACCAGTTAGAATAGCGCGATTTTCATCCCCCAATGCCGCTTTGCTAAAATCTAAGCCGCTTGATGACATCGTTTTTGAATTTGTAAACATATCACCGCTATCCATATCTCTCAATGAGATGTTAATCTTGTTTGATGCATCTCTTGTTACGCCAAACCAATACCACTTGTCTGCCGACAGCGATGTTGTATTAATGTTGATGTTTTCTGCAGATGTCCCATTGGAAATAGTTTCCTCATAATCTAATCGGAACGTAGGATCGCCGCCCACTTCTGCTGCAGCATAGCGACGAACGCGAATCGTGTACTTGTGGTTGGATGCATTTTCGTAATCTGTGTAATCGAGAATGGTATACATATTGGTTTTCGACCCCGAGCCCGGCAACGAATCTAGCTTGAAAAACCCCTCGATGGTAAAAACATTAAGATTTAAATTGTCAAAGTAAGTATCACTCGTCCATCCCGATGAACCATGAGTCCCGGTGTTTGCTGTATTGTTCACAACAGCAGAATATTTCCAGGCATTACCTTTGATGCCTTCTGCCCACTGTGGATCTTTACTATCTGAACCAGACGAAATGCCACGTTTCATTTGGTAGTTGTGAAGTGTATTGATGCTATTTGTGCGCTGGTCATTGGGTTGCCCGCCACTGATTGCGGGTTCATCAAATGTCCAATACGCAATTGGATCGGCATTGGCGAATGTAACACTGCTTAGTGCTACAAACGTAGCCAATAAACTAATCATCTTTTGTTTATGCGACATAGTTTCCTCCAAGTTTATAAATATGACCGTAAAGAAAGACAGAAATATGACATCATGTAAGGCTTCGAGAGTGCAACAACATTTTGAGCAAATCCTGGCCAGGCAGCCCGATATTAATTCAATTTGCCAACAGGTCAAGAAATTTCCGTAAAATAATGGAAACATTTTTTAAGATTTCCGAAGTATACAGAGCTGGCAAGCAGATGTTCTTGCCAGATCATGCCTTGTTCTACGCCAAGATCGGGCTTTTTATGCTTAAATTCGCTAAATATTAATCTGTAGCTATTGAAAGCCCCGCTTAAAACACATGTTGAGTCTCAGTTTTCCGGATGTAAATTTCTTGTAATTTTCGGAAAAAATAAGAAAATAAATTGACTGCCAGCTTAACAGGAGTTAGTATTTTGTCATGTCCTTACTTCAAGTAGCAGAATTAGCAGGTGTGTCCCCAGCGACTGTCTCAAAAGTCGTCAACAATTACCCTTCGGTATCGAAGGCAAATATTGACCGCGTGCGTGAAGCCATGCGACAGTTGCAATATCAGCCGAGTGCACGTAAAAGATCAAGCTCCTCGAAGATATCCAAACTACCTGTTGCGGTTTTGATCGTTCACACAGATATGTTTCATCATTACGCATCGACATGCTCATTAATGATGAGTGGCGTTGAAGAAGCATTGCGTGATCGTGACTTGGATTTGATCGTGGCGCATGTAGCAAAAGCGAAAGACCTGCCATTGGCTGTATCAAACAGGCAGATCAGTGGCCTTGTCCTGATCGGGCATGATCCAAGCAGTGATGTTATAGGAAAAATAGAAGGTATCCCAACAGTCTGGCTTACTTCTCATCATGATGTTAAGGGTGACATGATGCTGGCGGGCAATGAATCAGTGGGGCGGCTTGCCGCAGAGTACCTCATTGATCGTAGACACAACAATCTTGCAGTGCTAAATATTCTTCCTTCAAATCCTGCGATCAAATTGCGTATTGATTATTTTAATTTTGTCGCATCATCCGCAAATTGCCAAGTCAAAACATATTTATCTAATCAAACAAAAATGCAACGGCTCCACAATGGCTTGGATTTGTATTTACTCGAAAATCTCGTCTCTGAAGTTGTGGATCAATACCTCGCAGAGCCAGGTTGTGCCACAGGCTTGTTCGTGCCGCACGATATGATTGTTGCAATGGTATACCGCGTTTTGGAGAAGCGTGGCATTAAGCCTAATGATCAGTTAGAGATCATTGGTTGCGATGATGAAAAGGCCGCTTTAATAGGCTTGTATCCAAGACCTGCCACGATTCATATTGGCGCAAAACTAATGGGGCAACGTGCTGTAGAGCAGTTGTTCTGGCGCATCGGCAACCGCGTTGAGCAACAACGTGTACGCGTGATGGTTGAACCGGAATTAGTGCCAGGAGATTAATGACCAAAACCGACAATGCCTGTTGTGAATTTTTGGGGTGGGAATACAAACATACATTTACCGTCGATTGAGCCACTTGAGTACCTGCCTTGCATTAGTGGCTTGAGCTATCTTATGGAGAGAACAGTGGCAATTTGCAACGTGATTCTCGATATCGATATGGGGAACGATATTGATGATGTTTTGGCATTGGCGATGCTGAATAATTATCATCACCTGGGCTGTTGTAAGTTACCTGGCATTGCCATCAGCAAAGACAATGAATTATCGCTAATATTTACAGATGTTATCAATACTTTCTACGGCAACACCCAAATCCAAATCGGCATAGTTGAAAACGGTTTCACACCAAACGAGCGAACATACTTGAGACCGATCATTGCGGCGAGATACAAAAAAGGCGAACGGTATACCAGATCCCATTCGGAGTATGATGATGCGGTACAGATGTTGAGAAGGGCATTATCTAAAGTAGATGACAAAAGCGTTGCATTGATAATGATTGGCTTTTCAACAAATATTGCAAAACTATTGGATAGCGACGCCGACAGCAGCAGCTCACTTAACGGCATGCAACTGGTTGAAATCAGGACGTAGACCAGAAAACTCACGGCTCCTGCAACCATGAGGCAAACCTCAGCTGCTTTTTGCATGCCTTTTTAATAAAACGCGCCAAGACTATTTATCTATGGTAAATAGTTTGTCTATGTTTCAGCCATCACCTCCGCGCCACGCATCAGCTTAATGACCGCATAGCTCCATGGCTTCATATCTATTGAATACACCTTGTCTACGTCTACCAGATTCAAGTTACTAAAGCCTCCTATAGTTTCATCCATCTTAAATTTGACAGTTTGAGGTTCGGAATAATTAACGGCAAGTGCGTGGAGGTTTTTGCCAATCCAACCAATACGAACTGAGCATCCATGAGCATTAGGATTCAATACTGATATTGGCGTAGAAACTGCGGACCAGTCAAGTAGATGTGATACTAAATTAATTAATCTCTCAGGGTTTTCTTGCCATGTTGGCCATGATATTGAACTTCCGACTAAGCCAATTTTTCCATATCCTAATGAAGTTACAATGGCACAGTCTTCTTGTTTGGAATCAGTTTCGTTTATATATGACAAAGTATATTCGTAATGATCAAAGCACACAGGGAGTGGGTCATTATTGCTCAGCATCCTCGCGGGTATCTCTCGGCTAGTTGATGAACTTGCACGATAAAACCGAACGTCAATATTCAATCCCTTCAGCAACGGCCATTCGGATGCCTCTCGCACGAATGTGTCTTCTCCAAATCGGCCGGGGGCGCCTTCAACCCAGACTACGCCACCTTGTTCCGCAAACCTACGAAGCTTGGCTGCGACCTTATCTGATAGCATGCTTGAATCCGGAACAATGACCAGCTTTAATTTGCCATAGTTATCCATTCGATCGATATGCTCATCATCCAGTAGCACATAAGGCTGCTGCAATGCCTCCAATGCGCGTAAATACGATAGCGTATACTGCGGTGCATCATAATAACCCGGAGCGTACTCACGCGATCTCATCCAATTGATCCAGTAAGAATCACGCTGAAAAACAACGCCAACCTCCGGTGGTAACGGCCTGAACCCGTTGTTCGCAATCCCCGTCTCTTTAAGTTTTTCTACACTCGATTGAATTGCTTTTAACCGGGCGTCCGCAAAGCCATCCGGCGATGTAACACCAAACCCACCAGATTCCAAGCCAAACATTTCGGGCCGCCAGCACCAGAAAATGGCGGCCTCCAAACCACGTGACACTGCGAGCCACACCCACGCCTGTTGCCGATCCGCATCAAGTGGCTGTGTTGATCGACCTGCTGTGATCGTTGGCCCACCCTGCAATTCGCTCAGTAAGCACGGTACGTTGCCCGCTGCGCTGGCCGAAGCTTCGTAACGAATGGTAATGTCGATAGGTGAGACCGGCTCTCCTCCCGTCATGTCAGGAAACAAACTCAAGCCATAAAAATCACCCTTCGCTACGTCCCAATCAATCCCCCTCGCAAACAAATCTTCCTTCAACGCAACGCCGCCACAAGCCGAAGGCAAGCTTGTATGCGAGCCAACCATGTGCGTATCGTCTCCACGTTTGAGCGCCGCCAAACGCCAATCAATCATCTCTTCGTTTCGCTGATTTAGCCAACCTAAAAAATCATGCATCTCCGGATAGCAACTCGCCTGCTTCGGCGCCAGCCGCACATCCTCCCAATCGCAATACCGCCTGCCCCATGCTCGACCCAAACCATCCAGCCCGCCATACTTTTCTTTCAAGAACCCCCGAAAACGCTTCGTCGAATGTTCGCAGCAACAAACTGTACCATCCACACCATTACGCCAACGATTTTCATTCCAAACATCCCAAGCCTTCAAATTCGATCGGCCTCCAAAATGCTTTCCGCAAGCCTCAAGAAAATCTTCCATCCGTTTTCGCACACTAGGGTGGTCCGAGCACCCACCTGGAACCGCGCCACTCAAACACTCCAGTCGAGGCCCGTTCACCGCTTTGTTCCCCATCACATCAACTATTTGCGCATCAGGCTCTGCCCGTGCCATCCAAAACGGATTAAGCTCCGGCAAAACCGACAAGATCACCTCCAAGCCATTCGCCGCCGCCAAATCAAAAAGCCGATCGTAATCATCAAACACATATTCACCTTCCTGCGGCTCGCACCATCCCCAAACCACCCAGCAAACAATCGCATCAATCCCTACCTCCCGAATCTCACGCAGATCCTGCTCCCATGCTCCATCCCTAGGAAACGGTGGGCGGTAGTACTGAGTTCCCAAAAAAAAACGCTTAGATCTCATAACTATTGATCCTTAAATTAGTAATTGCGATCTAATAAAATATACCAACATTGTTGACATGTCAACAATGTTGGTATAAAATTCACCTGTCACAGAGTGGAGTAATCAGTAATGTATAATGTAAATCAAGGTAAAATTACTGACATGTTTGTAGGATCGTAGGACTTAACATGACCGCAGCAATATCAAAACTCAACAACATAAAACTACGAGATCAAGCTTACGCTTACATCTGCAATCAATTTGCGGAAGGCAAGCTTCACGTCGGTAGCCAGCTTTCAATTGGTACGCTTGCCAAAGAAATGGGTATCAGCCGCACGCCCGTTTCCGAAGCACTCCTAAGAATGCAACTCGAAAACAAAGTGGAACAAGTGCCCAGAGGCGGCACAATCGTTCGTAAACCCTCCGCAAGGGAAATCGCAGAACTCTATCAGCTACGTGAACTCGTTGAAGGCCATGCCGCCGCACACGCCGCCCAAACCTTTACACCAGAAGATTTTGCGCTTCTCGATACAATCCTTGATCAAATCAAAAACGTTTGCATCGCCATGAGAAACGCCAACCAAACCGAACTCGACGCTGAAGAAATCAGAAAGTACCTCGCCGCAGACCTCGCATTTCACGCCGCCATACTTCGCGGCACGGACAACCGCTGGATGCGCAAAGCCATCGAAGACGCACAAGCATTCTTACTCATTTGCTGCTCCAGACGACACGAAAAACACACACTCAAAACCATGATCGACATCTACCGTTGGCATGGCAGAATCAGAAACGCCATCAAACGCCAAGATCCCAATGCTGCCCGCGATTTGATGCAAAAACACATACGAATTAGTTGCGAGGGAGCCGTGAAGTTTCTCGCTGAACATGAAGAAGACAGCGACAAACTTGAATACGATTTTACCTCGCTCATGCCACAAGGTTTTGATGCACTTGGGAAGAATCAGAAGCCGTAAACCGTTTTGGCCTGTGAATAGTGAACCAGAAAGAACAAGGCGTTTACTCGCCTTGGCGCGATTATATAACCCAACAATCACACGTTTATTATCAAAGATTCTTACATGCAACAAAATCCATTTAAGGAATTTGGAATGTTTCATCGCCGAACACATCAAAAATCCAAAAAAGCATTTACACTTATAGAATTGTTAGTTGTTATATCTATAATTGCTTTGCTAATTAGTATTCTTTTACCCGCGCTTTCTGCAGCACGTGAAACTGCAAAGAATGTCCAATGTCTTTCAAATCTGAAGCAGCTTGCGACAGCCATGATCGCTTATGAAGTCGACAATAAAAGATTGCCGCTGAATTATTCAGAATTACGCTACATCAAGAACCCTACAGCGATCAGTTCTGCCTACAACGGTGAATTAATAGCAGATACCTATGGCAACGACCTGCGGCCGCTCTATACGCCTTACATCGATCCCAACTTCATGACCTGCCCATTCCTCGAACCATATGACAAAGACATCGACAGTATCCCATTAGGTTCGACACGCATCTACGTCGACTACTTCTTTACTTATGGCTACTATTTCAACCGTCATAACACCCTATGGGACAAGCCAAACTTCTGGAGCAACACCGCCCAAAACTGGCGTATCGACGACCATAAAACCAACACACTCGTCGGTGACCGCCTTTATTTCGACGGTACAACCATCAAAGCAAATCACATCGGTAGCTCACACGGCTATGAGTCTCTTTACCGCTCCTCTGCACCCGGATCTTATGTTGCAAGTATGTATGTCAAGTTCACCCCTATCGATTTGCGCGATGAAATCTTTGCCAACTACGCATCAACCGATGGTTCTGCCGCAACCTATAAAGGCGACGATGAAACGCTTTTCGACGCCCCCGTCCCTAACGCCGAAGTACGCAGTTATCGTATGCCTTCATTGAACTAATCAAGTTATGTCAATCCAGCAATTTAACATCAACATTTACTTAGGAGGTCAAAAAGATGATCCATCGCAGACTCAAATGTTCAGCTATGATTGCCTGCACTGCCATGTGTGTATGCTTAACCAGTTATGCAACCGCAGGTGTCATTGTCAGTGAATCATTCGAATATAATACCGGAACCGTTTATACGAAGAACGGCGGCATTGGTTGGGGGGGAGCATGGTCCGGCCCAACAAATAACTCTACCTCACTCGTTGTAGATCAAAATCCGGTTACTCCTCCCGCATCCTACGGATCGCCTGTCGGCAATCACGTTCTTATCACTGCGAACGGCCACACAGGTCGCATCGAAAGATCGCTTGCTTCTGCAATTGACCTCAACCCCACGCAAACCACAACCTACTACATGAGTATGCTCTTTCGACGCGACGACAATGCGCCAACCAATGGTAGTGAAAATTCAACATTCTTTCGGCTCGAAAACTCATCTAATTCGACTCTCGTCTACGTTGGCCAATCAAGTAGCGAAGCCGTTGAGGTCAAAATTGGCAACGATAAAGTAACCGCAGCCAGCGGAACGGTCGGTGTTGGTGTCGATACTTTACTTGTGATGAAACTTACACTTTCCCCATCCGGCCAGAATGACACGCTGCAGGCATCTCTTTTTACAACTGACCCGGTGACGGAGTCTTGGCAATATTCGGCTACTGATGATGCTTCAGGCACGATTGTACAATTTGCCATTGGACAGCCACGATTTGCAGAGCAATTGGCCGTTGACGAAATCCGCATCGGCACGACTTTTGACGATGTTACTTCAATCCCGGAGCCCGCGGCTCTATCACTTTTCAGCGTTGGATTACTGTTTCTATCAAAACGCGCAAACCATTAAACTAACCTGAACAACAACACCTCGCCTTCACCTACCAAACCGTACGTGAAGGCTTTTCTTCCACACTATTAGCTCGCATCGGATTCAACTTCCATGATTAACTTCAGAACAGCCAACCATCTTCTTACTCTCACTATATCATTCGCCCTTTTTCTCGCCACCACTCACAACGGTAGTGCAGATATCGTCGCATTCGATCTTTTCAACGATGTCGACACCACCATAAACAACCACGGCAATATCGAACAGAACGGCTGGGCATCAAGCTGGTCGAGCAAGAGTCTGCGCCTCCGCAATAACAAACTATTCGGCCAAGGTACCACCTCACGCCGCTTGATCTGCCAAGTTGACTTCGACCTCGATGCACAGTGGTTCTTCAAGATCAACATGAAACGATCCGGCGCATCCGGCCCTTCAAGTTTCTGCGCCTTCCGCCTCACCAATAAAGATCGAAAAGTCGACCGCATCCCCATGATCATCGGCATCAACAGTACCGGCCGCTACTATGCAACCGCAGGATCACCACAAAACCAAGTTGTTCAGTTCGGCAAATACCAACAAGACCAAAACATCACATTCATCGCTCGCCTGATCACTCGCCGCAACCAGAAAGACGAACTTGCCGTCTGGGTCTTCCCTGCGAACAGCCGCCTCCCCCATTCATTAAACGCCAAGCCACACATGCGCAAGCAGTTCGATTACAGCAACAAATCTAACGCACTCGAACTTGCCACCGGCAACGCACAAAAACTCGCCGCCACATTTGACAACCTCATTATCGGTGAAATATGGCAAGACATGCTGCAAGCAAACCCAAAGCCATTCACCTTCAAACACAAATACAAAAAGTTCAAACAACTCACCGTCACCAACAACAGCACACACCCGCTTCACAACCTCTGGGGCAACACAAGCCTCATCAAATGGGATGACCAAAACTGGCAAGTCTACCACAGTACCTACTCCTCTTCATGGACACCGCGCACAAAAATTCTTTACACTCAAGCCTCCCCCGATCAAATCAGTAAAGCAAAACCTATGCCCGATTACAACGCACCCACCTTCGACAGTGGTCGCCCATTCAACAAGCTCCGTGATGCACGCTACCAAATGATCGTCCGCCCTGACGGCAAGCACGACATGATCGAACTCAGCACACTCAAATACCTCCCCATCACAACACCACAACCCGACGCCGAAAAAATGTACGCCGGTTCATACGACACACTCACGCAATCACTACCCAAAGACGTACTCAGTAAATTCATCGGCGACATCGATGGCGACAACATCAACGACCTCATCCTTTGTCGCCGCCGTGACATCAAATGGAAATACTGGGTCGAATCTGCTTCACCCTGGCGACGCAACCGACAACCCATGATGGGCCCAGACCGCGATCCCATCGTCAATGAAAACATTCGTGGCTACGACATCCAAGGCAATTGGCTCGGCTCTCGTATCACATACGAAATCCTCTGGGCAAAAGGATCACGCACCAACAACAAACTTTCCTTCGGTAAAATCAAACCCATCTATCAAGGCCGCGACGACTTCCCACTGCAATGGCGTAACTTCGCCGCATCAATCTCCGCCGCCGTCCTAAATCACAACAACAAACGCTATCTCATCATCGCATCCGCTGTAGACAAAGTCCTAGCCGCACCAATCCTCGACACCAACGATCACCAGATCCACGTCGGTCGCAGCATCTCACTCATCTCACCAAACAGCAAGCCTTACACCCTCAATCAGGACCAGATCTACGCCGTGGTCGACATCGACAACGACAACCACGACGACGTTATCCTCGGCTCAGGCGGCAGCGGCTTCATCACCGTTCTCAAAGGCAACACCGTCGGACAATTCACCGCGCATCCTCTCCAAATGATCGGTGGGCCAATCACCGCCGCAACTCTCGCCACTCCAACACTCGGCGACTGGACGAACGACGGCAAAGATGATCTCATCATCGGTGACGGCCAAGGACTCTTCACACTCTACCCCGGCACTGACAACCCGCTCATCTTTAACGGCTGCATCACACTCAAAAACACCAACAACAAGATAATCCGCCACACCGGCACGCGCAATATCCAAGGCCCGCAAGAAATCGGATGGGGATACACCAAGCCGCAAATGTTCGACTGGGACAACGACGGCCAACTCGACCTCATCACCAACGACAACACCGCAACATTCAAACTCTTCAAACGCACAAGCACCAACAATCCCGCCATCGTTGACGACACAAAAATATTCACCACCAATGGCCACAAGCTCCCCGTCGCATGGCGATCAAGACCCACCGTCATCCCCGGCAAGTACCGCATCGCCGGTGACAACCGCCCCGTCCTTCTCTACCTCGACATCGATCAAAACATCACCTTCGGCATCCCCGAATCAATCGGCAATACCAACATGATCAAAACATTCCACCCAACATACACCGACGGCAGCACAATCCAAACCGCATGGTATGGTGGGCTCTCCGGCAGAACATCTTTCAGCGTCATCGACTGGGATCAAGACGGCAAATGGGACATCCTCTTTGATGCACAAGGTGAAAACACAACGCGCTTCTACAAAAAATCAATCGACATGAAACAATGGGGCTACCTTAAAACCCACTCACCCTTCTGGCTACGCAACGTCGGCACAAACAATCAACCAATCTTTGAAAAAGCAAGACGCATCCGACACGCCGACGGATCAATCATGCGCACCGAAATCCACGGCCTCAACGTTTGCCCCGCGGATTTAGATAAAGACGGACAAGCGTTGGATTTGGTGTTTGGCGATGGCCCAGGATCATTGTTCTACGTGATGCGTGACGAATTGTCGTGGGATGAAGAACCTTCGCCATAACACTCATATGGCCAACATAATATTTGAATATTGTTAATTTTCTAAAATCATCTCATTGGTATTTTGGGCCGACCCCGGCCATCCGTCGCGTTTCCGTTTTCGTCGTACTTCTTCACCAGCTTTTTGACACTTCATCACCAGTCAGGCCGCCTTTGTTGTATTTGTTGCGGACACTGGAGACACGATCAAACACTGCTGAGTCTCTACCAGGGAACTCGGCTTTCATCGCTGCGGTGATTTGTGCGTCGGCCATACAGTCTTTCTTGGCTACGTAAGCGTTCTGCCGAAACAGCTTCACCCAGTATTCTTGGATGCCGAGGCCGGTCGTTTTACCTCTGGGACGACCCTTGACACCTCCCGGTCTGCGAGCAGTTTTCTTCTTCGTCACCTTCTGGATGGTGGTCACCTTTACATCCGAAAACAAAAAGCGGCCGCACTCTTGCAGGCCACAGGTAATCCAATTGGTTGAAAACCTTGCACTGTTTTTCGCAAAGATCCGCCCCCATCAACTACACGCGATATGAATCAGCTTGGTCGAAACCGGCTCAAAGCAAAGGTTTGGTGTAAAAGAGGCGAAGCGGTAGCCGCTATCCTCCACCAGTTTGCGTACAGTACAAACACAGTGACCTACTATCTAACCGTTAGATAGACGGCAAGCGAGCAGGCCTCACTGCGCGCAAACGGAGGTGAAAGGGCGCGTTTTTCCCCGTTTTTCTGCGCTTCAAATGTCAGTCAGTGTGCTCGAAAGTGTCGTAACCTGCAGTGAGAAATGGGTTTGACGAACCGGTCAGAGCACCCGTTCCGGAACCGAAGGTCAGAGGTTCGAGCCCTCTCATCCGCATTCACGTAATGTCAGTTTCGGTTTCATTCTACAGTGGCAACTGTGCGGTTTACTTAGAAATATACGTGGCAGGTTTAGATTCTAGTTTTGCATCTTCTCTGATAGACATGATCGAAAGATTGGTGATGTTTTTAGAATTTTTCCACTTGAAGATCGTGTTGAAGATGATAGCAATTGAAAACAGCTCTAAATTCAACAGTGAACCAAACCAAAATTTATTGGGTAGATAGTTAGCAATTATCGAGAATTTCTCTTGGCCATATGAAGAGTCAAAGAACAGCCAGATGCAAGCAGTAAATACTGTACAAATCGTTGCTGTGATAGCAGCTTTGTTTCCAATCGTTCTAGTTAGTAATCCAAGCATGAATAGTGCAAAGATACCCGCCGTTAAGACTTGCGTCATGATTGATTGAAGATCTTGAATGGTCTTCGTGCGGCCCCAATGGATCATCAATGCAAAAACGATCATAATAATACCAAAAAATACTGAAGCCCATCGCCCCCACTTGAGACCATAGGATGGATTGTCTGATTTTTTGTCGGTTATTTTGAAGATGTCGTTGGTAACGGTTGATGCACACGCATTGATACTGGAATCTAAACTTGAAGTTGCTGCCGCAATTAATCCCGCAACGACAAAACCAGCCAAGCCGGTAGGAACTTCAGTTAGGACAAAGAACGGCAATACCTTTTCTGGCTCTTTAGCAACCTCATCAATTAGAGGATTAGGATTGAATTTATAAAACACGAAGATTGCGGTACCAATGAAGGCAAAATAAACCCATACTGGAATCACGGTGACAAATGAAACCAGCATTGCTTTTTTTGCTTCCTTCGTTGTTTTAGGAGCGATGTAGCGTTGAACAGTTGTTTGCTCGGTACACCAAAGTGCATTTAGGATGGCTGGCATCAATAGCATCCATACAGTTTCTTTATTAAATGAAAATTCAAAAAGTTCAGCAGGCATTAGTTTTCCTTCGGTGTGAGCAACGGAAAAAATTTCTCCAAGTCCACCGGGAATATTCATAATGACAATCGGTAAGCAGATCAGGCCTCCGATCATTAATGCTAGACCCTGAATAAGATCGGTCCATATAACTGCTTCCAAACCACCGGCAATGGTGTAAGCCGCAACCGCGATGCCAAGTAGAATGATAACCCATTCCATGGTAATGGTTGCGCCAAGTTTGGGGCCAAGCATCACATGTACTGCCAGCGATACCGTGTACATGACAAGCCCAAGTCTTGCGATCTGCATAAGAATATAACCCACCGCAGCATAGTAACGGGCCCATATCCCAAATCGTTTTTCAAGATACTCATAGGCGGAAGTCATGTTTGATCTTCTAAAGACAGGCATGAATATAAACATACCGAGCATAATGGCGCATATGAACATGAGTGATGATGGCATGTACCGCCAGTCCTTGGCATAAGCAAATCCAGGGGCCGCCATAAATGTCATCGAGCTAATGAGTGTTGCCATCAATGAAAAGCCAACAACCCAACCAGGCATACTACGACCGGCAAGAAAATAACTTTCAGCCGACTTATTGCGTCTTGAACAATAGAAGCCAATGACTACACAGACCGCTAGAAAAACAAGAATAACAATGAGATCTATTGGCCGGAGGAGTGCGCTTTCCATATGTAACCCTTCGTTCGAGTTAAATGCTAAAAAGCACGCAGCCAAATTAATGAGTGCGTGCATATATAATTATCTTGCGATTTCACGTGATTTACCAACACGACGGAAGTATTCTTCAGCCCGCCATTGTGGACCAAGATCACTTACTGTTTTTTGAGCCACGACACTCATACGATTACCAAGGTTGAGACCGTTCTGAACACGTTCGTCAAATGTTGCTGTATCAGTTATCTCACCATGCTCTGTAACACCAATATAACCACCTATGATACCAGCCGAGCAGCTATCTCCAGCACCAAAGCGATCTAATACAACATAATCAAGCTGCTCGCCGAAAATAAATGTTTCGCCATTAAGCAGGGCAACTGTTGTCCACTCACCGCGTTCATTAGTAATGCGCTTGCGTACTGTCATGATGAGTAGCGGCACGTTGTGATTAAATTTCCTATCAAGCATTTTCAATATCTTTTGACTGCATTTAATCAGCTCTCCCATTGGTTGGTCATCATCAAAACCAGCATCAATATCAAAAACAACACGGGCATCGGTTTCCGTGATAATGATAGATGTAAAAAGCTTTTCGTTGATCATGTTCATGAGTGCATCATGAGCTTGAGTTGGCGACCATAGTTTATTTCGATAATTAATATCGATAAACGTCGGTACATTATGTTTCTGAGCTTCTTTCAAAGCAATCTGTGAGTTTTTTAAGCAGTTTTCACTTAGCGCTATTGTAATACCTGATATAAAGAATGCATCTGCGCCCTCAAGTGATTGAAAGTCAAATTCACCTGACTTAGCTTTGGCGAATGCGGAGTAAGCACGATCGTAACCACCTTCAGCAGTGATAGGTCCCAAACCTTGTTCTACAAAACACAAGCCATTTCGGTCATCTTGTGTCCATATGACAGAATCCATACCGATGGAATGCTTTTGCATATCCATACGAAATTGTCTGCCCATTAAGTCATCTTTCATCTTGGTGACGAAGTGTGTTTTAATGCCGTTTGCCAATCCACCGACTTTTGCTAGCACGTTCGCTTCTGAACCGCCACCAAGGATACGGTAATCATTTGTATCACCCCAACCCTCAAAACCTATAGGGCGTATGGCGCCAACTATCTCACCAAATGCAACTACTTTCTTCATCTTAAATGAATCCTTTTGTTAATTAATTGCTTGTTTCCAAGCTTGAATCGTTTTGTTGTAATACTGATCGAGTGCCTCAACATAGTCGTCGTCGGGCAGGGGGCGAATTTCTATACTGACCGAACCTTGTGATTTTTTTGAAAAATATCCACTGTTTATCCCAATACGAAAAACTTCCGCTATTTCTTCAACATCATACTCACCATCCTCAATACCAAATGGCACGTGCTTGTCACCAAACAAGGGATGAGATTGGTCATGTAAAATACAGTTACCAAGATGAATATGTGCCAGGCAAGATTCTGTGTCAGTCAATGCTTGAGTAAGTGTTTCATGCATGAGCGGCACGTGGCACATATCAACCATGCTGGCCATGTTTGGGCATCCTCGCTGATGAACTTGGCGGCAAATATCAACTGCTTCTTGTGATGAACCAATCAACTTCTTTTTAGACATGTCCCAATCAGTCGGTTCAATCATGATGAGCATCTCAGGTGCAGATTGACATAGTTCGACATAAAAATCGACCAAAAGCTCAAAAGCTTTATTACGTTGCGTAATATTATTAGGGCCGCTGTTGGTAATTAGTTTTTTTGCACCGATCGCTTTCGCGCGTACAAGTTCATCCATATAAACTGAAAGCGTATATTCTCTTTTATCTTTATCCATAGATGCTGGGGCTAAAGATGGCCTACCAGATCGATTGCCACAGTTATAATAAATATGTTTGTTTGATTGAAGAAGCATATCAATTGTTTTTGTACGATATGGCTCATCTTCTGGAACCCACATATCCAATATGTCAAAACGTTCATCTTCAACAATTGCTTTCAATGTTTCATAATGGGCCCGGCTATTCCCCTCTATATCCTTAGCACAAAGCAGGTGATGATTAACACCTAATTTCATATAGTTATTCGGATTCATGGCAAACTCTTTTTAACTTCATCTTGAATATGCAAATATTTTGACCAGACCTCAGTGACCGTTTCGCCTTGAAGGTAAAATGTTTTCGAGTTTTCTATAAAGCAGTCGCAATATTTTTTTTGAAGTTGATTAGTGTAATCTGAACGGACAAGATCAATTTCTAGTTGTATGGGGCCGTTAATTTTTAATGGCTTGACATCTGGGGGATTGAGCATGATATTTTGTGCAGCAGCACGAATCATTTTGACAGATTTCGTTGCTGAATAGCATTCTGCTTCATTCTCACCAAATGATTTTTTAACACTGACTGTACGAACATGCGGTATATGTGATTTAGCTTCTTCAGTTCCCGCTGAATCACCTGTAACAAGCCAAACTGGAACATCAAAATCAGCAACTACAGCCGCTTCCATTGCGATTTCACCAACCGACTGTCCGTTTAAACGTATATCAAGGTTTTTACGAGAGTAGGAATGCGGAAGTAGCGCGCCGGATACGCCCGATTTGGCATGAAAGCCGACCATCACCATAGCATCGAATGAGCTATCGATTCCCCCCCAACTTGGTGTGTAATGTGGCTTGCCACAGATGACACTAACATTCTCAGGTAACATTGCGACATTAACATTTCGGCCGTTGGTATGTTCATCATAAATAATTATCTCAGTAGCACCGCCTGCTTGCAGACCTTCAATACATGCAAGCAAATCATTCATTAGCATTGCCCGGCCAAGCTCCGAGTTCTCAGCTTCCTTATAGGTTGTAATGCCAGTTACACCTTCAACATCGGATCGGATCATTACTTTCATATTTTTACTTTCATGCAAACTTTACACACGTCTACTGGCTCGTCGACACAGCAATTCGGTCGATGCTTGTCTTGTGGGTAATACACAACAAACCATCCTGGCTCTAAATGGATCGATGAGAATTTGGCTGGTGGATGAAGCTTGATGACATCTTTAACCTCATCAAAATCGCTAATTGGTGATAGTGTTTTTCCAGTTGCAACATCATGACGTTCACTTCCATCAAGCATGACTTGTACATCAATGTACTTTTGATGAGATTCAAACTGCCGTTCTTTAGGAGGTTGTGTTTTATATGATTGGACTTTAGCAATTAGATCATCGCCGTTAATTTTATGATCACCTGCAGGCATCTCAATAGCTTTAACGCTTGCGATACGAATTGCTTTATAACGCGGGTGGCTTGGATCAAAGTACTGTTCGGCATTTTCAATGCCGTCGTGGATCACTGTGGGGCTCCAGAAATAATATTTGTAAAAATAGATGCACGAGCATTTTGGCCGCGTAGTTCAGTGTGTATTTATCAACTAGCGTTTTGCTATATACAGGTAAATAAATAATATTGTTTTGGAAAACTTTTAATAATTGTCATAAAGATGCCATAATTGATCGCGTTCAATTGGGTCATCCCAAGTTGCAGATTTTTCAAGATTTCCGGCGTGCAAATCTGCATAAACAATATTCACAATATCGATAAAATGACGGTAAGCTACAGATATCGGATAATATTCACCTGTGACATCCCAGCGAATCGTGTAATTCGCCATAGATTTAGTGAGGTGCCAATCAGTGGCGTCTGCTATAAAAAGCTTTTGAGACGGATTTTTGATGTTTAATCGATTAATTTCGATATGACTGAACCAACCATCAGGTACCGGAGCATCTTGATGGTTCCAGCCATAGCTATGGAATGCATCATCCGGTCTGTCAGGGCATATCAGACCAGGTTGAGGCAGTACTGGTTCTAGGCCGACTAGATCGGTCATATAGTAGCTGTTCCATAGCCAGGGTCTATAAACGCCGCCACCACCTGCCGTTTTAACAGGGACATACGTGTCATCATAATCGTTTGCATATACTTCGTTTGCTATTGCAAGTTGTCTTTGATTGGACTGGCATTGAATCATTCGGCTACTTGCCCTTGCACTGGTCAATGCGGGCAACAGAATAGAAATAAGTAAAGATATGATAGAAATTACAACAAGTAATTCAATGAGTGTAAATGCATGTTTTGGGGTTCGGTACATAGTGGGCTCCATATGCTGAGAAACAGTTGAGATGATCATCTTTACATTCCGATTGATCGGTACTGATGGCACCAGCTTGTCACTAGACATGGTTAAAAAATATATGTTATTACCGTTATTGTCAATTAAAATATATTGCCATCCTTATTTGTGTATGTGCTTTTTGCTGGTAAAGCATGGTGGAGGATTCATTTTCTACAGGATCTATGATTGGAGGACCGTAAGCATTTGTTCGTTTAATTTAGAAGCTCAATTGGGGTGTGTCTAATGCCGAGTGATCAACCTATTGACGTGTAAATGTATGATACATAATAGGATATGCTCTCTTGATTTTGATTAGTTTGAAGGTTTATCAATCATTGCATCTGCTTTAAATGCTGTTGGCTATACCAATGGAGTGTTATTCTTATTTCAGGGACAGGACCATCTTTTTTAAAATTATCTTGACGCGGTCATATTCTCAAATTAAATTACTGTAATAACATGCTTGTAATAACGGTCATATCAAAATCTACTCTGCACATGTTTGTGGCTGGAAAAGGTTTCCGGCAACAGAGATTGAATTAAATTCTTATCGATCAAAGCTTAAGGAGGTAATTGATGAAACTTATGCGTGGCTTAACTTTATGTGTGCCGGTTATGTTTTTAGGTGCAACGACTTATGGTGGTATTGTAACAGACAATTTGGTATTAATGATGTCTGGTGCTGATGCAGGGCCAAGTACAGCGACTCATTGGGAACCGATTATTGGCAAATCAGGTGGTGGAGAACTTGATAAAAGAGATCAAGCATCTGTCCCTGTTTTCACAACAGAGGGAGCAACAAGTTTTTATCGCTTTGACCAGCCGAACAGTGGTGGTTCTTCAGTTGTGGGTGATGTGGTTGGTGGGACAGCACTCGATTTTGATTACTCAGATGATTTTACCGTAGATGTCTGGTATCGGGCTCCGACACAATCTCCATGGATTAGCAATCGTGGGATGTTGATTAGTTCAATGGATGCCGGAGCCAATGGATGGCGTCTTAATACCAGAGATCCTGAAAGTGATAGTAATTATTTTTTTGAATTTGCGATGCGTGACAACACGGGATCGAATAAAACCATTCTTATTCAGCAAGGTGGCATCAATGTCAATTATGACGCTGGAACATGGCACAACATCGTTGTTACCTATGATGGTAATGAGGATAATACGCCGGATATAAAATTCTGGCTTGATGGTGTATTAGTTAATGGCGGCGATCCGATTGTTTCTTATGATGATTCAGAAGCCGATTTCATAAATGGCGAGGATTTAGTAACAATCGGTGGGCGTAATTTCAAATCATCTACTGATTCTACTATGCCGTTTAATGGTGATATTGCCGATGTACGCGTTTATAGTGATGTGCTTACTAATGCAGAGATTACACAGAATTATAGTGCAGGTGTAAATGCACTGATTCCTGAGCCAAGCATGGCAATTTTACTCCTACTGCCTGCGGCATTGATGCTTCCAAGACGAACATCCTAACCTTTGAATGAACTGATGTTTGAGTATCCGCTGTAAAGGAAATCCCCTGATACGAGGCTATATAGAAGATGTGTGGCTCTCGCGGGGATTTTTCTTTTCTTCGTAAACATTTTGAGCATTGCGATAGTAGATTGCTCAGCAACTAAACGATGAGAGCATTGTGACATTGCCGAAAAAAATAAAACAAAGATTGTCGCTTGTTATTGATACTGACACGTTTAATGAAATTGATGACCAATTTGCATTGACTTATGCTTTTGCAAATCAAGATATATTTGACATCAAGGCTGTTAATGCAATTTTATAGATTTCTTTGCGAAGTTGAAATCTTCCAGGCAGATCATCAGGTTGCAGTTAGTACATAATTTTTTGTATGTATGTTGGCCGGAATAGAAAATTATTGCTTAGAAAAACATTTTTAGAGTTTTACTATTTTATAAAATATATAAGTTGATCAATACGTAATCATTATTTCGAGGAAATATGAATCAATGATGTATAAAATATGGACTATTATAATTTTTAGCCTTGTTTTTTTTGCAGTTGGATGTGCTCAAGCATCACAACAAAATAACAAACAACTTGAGCCGCACTACAAGGTTCTCTATAGCAATGATACAACGCACATACTTACTTGTGCGAGCCCCTATCATAAAAAAGGTGAGCCATTTAATGAGAGCATGTTGCGAGCAAGCATTAAAGAAACCGCAGGGATGGATGTAGATGTTCATATGCTTCAGCCTGGCACTATGTGGACGCCATGGTGGCAAAGCAATATTTATTCAATTACAGATCATTACGCTTGGTTTAAATCACGATATGGCTTTAAGCCCGCATCAGATTTTAATGAATATGTTTATGGCGGGGGCGACATGGTTAAGGTGTTAGTCGAGACTTGTCGAGAATATGGGCTTTCGCCGTTTGTATCTTTTCGCATGAATGATGGTCATTATTTACGATGGGATTATAAAAGACCGCCTCCATCTGGCTATCACACTTTATCAAAATTTTATGTTGAACATGCTCCTGAGTATTGTATTGGCGATAAATTCGAAGGTGAGCAACTAGATTCTTGGGATGCTCGTGTACAAAACTGGAGTATTCCAGAAGTTCGGCAATATAAACTTAGTCTTATTGAAGAGTTATGCAAAAATTATGATCTTGATGGCATTGAACTTGATTTTATGCGCCATGCCAGCTACTTCGATTTAAGCAAAACAACTAGTGAAGAACGCAAAGCTATTATGAGTGATGTTATCCGTTCGATACGCACATACCTTGACAATAATAGTCATGGTAATCGTAGGAAGTTATGTGTACGTATTCCTGCTTTTATCAGTGATCATGATCGAATAGGCTTAGATGTTAAAAAATGGGCAGAGGCTGGGGTTGATATGTTTAATATTTCGTCCCACTATTTTCTTTGCCAACAAACCGACTTGCCTCAAATGGTAAAGATGGCACCGAATAAGGCATTTTATCTAGAAATGACGCATACGACGCGCACAGGGAAAGTGTTTAATTCAAAATCATATGATGGTTTTACGATTCGACGTTCAACGGAGACGCAATTCTATACCGCAGCACATCTGGCATATTCTCGAGGTGCTCAAGGTGTTAGTACTTTTAATTTTCAATATTACAGAGAATTTGGCGACCCACGTTCAGGGCCGTTCTTTGAGCCGCCATTCCATATTTTTAAGAATATTGGTGATCCTGATTGGGTTGCACAGCAACCGCAGCATTACATTCTTGCGGGTCTTTGGAACGGCGCGCAACGACACAATCCGCAAATTCCAAAAGCAGGCTATTTATTTAAACCAGGTGTGTCAGCAACATTCAAGCTAGATATGGCCCCTCGAAAGGGTGGTTGGCGGAAGGACGGCACTTTAAGAGTGCAGGGTAGTGGTGATATAAGTGATGTTGTTTTTGAAGTAACGGCAAATGGTACTCCGCTTGTATCCACAACCAAGGTCGGTGAACCTTACAATAACCCTTATCCGCAGTTACTTGGTGATGGATCGGTACATAAAGGTTGGATTGTGCCATCAAAATTACTGAAAGACGGGGTAAATCAGTTTCATTTCACAATGAACAAAGGGAATGATTGTACGATTAATTTTATTGACTTGGCTATTGAATAGACTTTATTCAACAGGGAACTTGTATGTTTAAGATAAATCTTAATTCAATCATCATACTCATAGCATTTATGCCAGTTTGTATGAATGCTGCTATGCAGCAAGATAATATTAACAAGTCTTACAAAGTATTATTTAACAATGACACAACGAATATTCTGACCTGCGAAAGTCCTTACCATAAAAGAGGCGAGCGATTTTCTGAAAAAATGCTTTTGGAAAATATTAATGAAGTAGCTAATACAGGCGTGGATGTTTTTATGATTAACCCTGCGCATACCTGGGTTCCATGGTGGAAGAGCGAATCATACCCTATGGATGAACATTATGCTTGGTATCATAAAAAATATGGGATTATGCCAACGCATCCAATCAATGAGTATGTGAAGAAGGGTAATGATTTACTACAGGTTTCTGTAGATCACTGTCGCAAGAAAGGGTTGTCACCGTTTGTCACATTTCGATTGAATGATGCACAACTACTACAAAGGCGTGATCATCGCCCACCAGTTGGTGCAGCGTTCCATTTTTTATCAAAGTTTTATATAGAGAACGTGCCAGACTACTGTGTAGGAACGGCGTTAACTCGCACCGAGATGGCGCAAAATTTTGCAATCAAGGAAGTGCGCGAGCAGCGATTGCAGTTTATCCGCGAGATTGCCGCCTATGATATTGATGGGATTGAGCTAGACTTTTTTCGATTCCAGAGCTATTTCAAAAAAGATTTGCCTATACGAAAACGTCAAAAAATTATGGCCGGTTTCATTAAAGAAATACGAAAGATTCTTGATGATAAATCTAGTCCAGAGAATAGAATAAAATTAGCTGTTCGCGTGCCGGCGTACAAAGAGCTACATGATGCGGTTGGTTTGGATCTCAAGGCGTGGGAGAAAGCTGGCGTAGATATAGTGATTGCCTCTGGCGATTACTTTACAGTTTATGATACAAATATTGCATCTATGATTAAACGTATACCAAAAACGCCAGTGTATTTAGAGATGCACTACAACACAAGATTTGGCAAAAACGGGCAGGGGAAGCCTTCTTTCCGAAAGACAACTGATGTGCAATATTATACAGCTGCTCATCTTGCTTATGCGAGAGGTGCGGCAGGTGTAGGTGTTTATAATTTTCAGTATTATCGACGATTCGGTGAAGATCAAAGTCTTCATTATAGTGAGCCGCCTTTTCATATATTCGAACA
The DNA here is from genome assembly GCF_050931845.1 of Poriferisphaera sp. WC338. Taxonomy (GTDB): domain Bacteria; phylum Planctomycetota; class Phycisphaerae; order Phycisphaerales; family Phycisphaeraceae; genus Poriferisphaera. The sequence continues at coordinate 1,595,871 of NZ_CP194516.1, read as the reverse complement.
CATTGGCGATAAAGATTGGGTGGCGAAGCAGCCACAGCATTATGTGCTGGGATTGAATTGGATCACGAGAGATTACACCAAGGCAATGCCTTTAAGGTTTCGAGGGGATAGGCAAAAGCATGTATTTACTATGGATTTAGCTCCGCCTCGTGGTGGATGGAGATTTAGTGGAAAACTTAGAATTAGCGCAGAACAAAATTTGAAGAATTCGCAATGGCGTTTGAAATGTAATGGTAGAATTTTGATGCCAACAGATGACTATACAGAGCCGTACAATACACCTTATCCCAACTTACTTGTTAGTCCATCTCGCATGCGAGCTTGGACTGTGCCGGCAAAATACCTAAAAGATGGGATGAATCGCTTTGAACTTATACGCACTACATCAGGGCCTATAAGCATTGTGAATTTCATTGATTTAGCGATTAAGTAGTTAAATGCTACATACGAGTAGATTGACTGGCAATGTAATGGGATTAATCAGAACTGCAGAATAAGTATCGATTTATAGTGATGGAATGGCATTGTCCGTTATTTCTGATATAATTGTTATTAATTATTATATTGTGCGTAGCCGATTGAAATTGCATTTAAGCAGGATCGCTGAAAGATGAGAGCAAAGTCACCCGCTAATTTAATGACCCTAGAATCTGCGCCTGAGTATGCCCGTGAGGCGATTCGTGAAATGATTATATCTGGAGAGCTTTCTTCTGGGCAGCGTATTGATCAGCGTGAGTTGGCAAAAAAGTTGGAGTTGACAACAGTGCCAGTGCGAGAAGCGCTTTGCTGGTTGGAGGCTGAGGGTATGGTGAAGCGTATTCCAGGGCGGGGCGTCTTTTGTCGTGCTTACACAGTTGATGATATTGAAGAAATTCTTGAAGTTCGAACTGCGATGGAGTCACTCGCAGCGGGACGTGCGGCTGAGCGAATGAGCATGAAGGAAAAGAAAGAACTCATGAAGCTTGCTCACGATCTTACTGATGTGACATCGAATGAAGAATTTTTGAAGAAGCATGTGGCTTTTCATAGAAAGATTGTTGAGTTTGCGGACAGCGAAACGATGATGAGTATTTGGAATTTTACACATCTTACATCACAGGTTCTTGTGAATTTAGCGGCGCAAATTTGGCCCGTTTACCCTCACGCGCACATTGATCTTGCAGAGGCGATTGTAAGTGGCGACAAGGAGCGAGCCGCAAAGGCGATGGGGGATCATATTCTGCCGTCATACCTTGACCGGTTGCAGGAATTGCGTGACAAGTACGGCGACGAGCCAATCCTGCAAGAGCAACCCATGTAAAATGAATTTTCATATTATTTTAGAATGTACTGCGCATGTCCTGTTATAACAGTTATCAAAAATACTGCTGGAGCAATGAAGTATGTTGAGCAGATTTGTTTTGATATTTAGTTTTGTCACCGTGGTTATGATTGGTTGTACGGGGCAACCTCAGGTCGTGGAGCCGCTATGGCTCATCAGTGCAAATGATCAACGTTTTTCGATGTGCGAAAACAGAATCATGGACCAGCCGCGTCCGGGGTCATTAATCATCATGGATGTGTCGGGCAATCCGCTGCGATCGGTTGAAACACTCGAAGATGTTTCATGTAGTTTAATCGGCCCGCCTACTTGTGTGGCTATTACACCGAACCAAAAGCTTGCACTTGTCGCCGGTTCACAAAAACTAGATGCGAGCGAAAAGAGTAAGCAAGTACCCAGCCAACTTTTATCAGTGATTAAGCTTGAACAGGGCGCACATCATGTCAGTCAGGTTTTAACATTAGGCAATCAAGTGTCCGGCGTTGAAATTAATCGTAGTGGTAATCGAGCACTTGTCACCAATCGAGCCGACGGTTCAATTTCACTGCTAGCGATCAATGATTCTGATCAGGTTATATTACTGGATACGTTTCAGATTGCAGATGCTAAAAGCAGCGTATCACATGCTGCGTTCTCGCCGGATGGGCAGAAGGTGCTTGCTACATTACATAAAGAAAACAAGGTATATCTATTATCTTTGGTTAGTGACCAATTGACGGTAGTAGCTACGATTGAAGTTGATCACGGGCCATACTGCATTGAGTTTTTGCCTAGCGGGCAGTTTGCTGCTGTGGCACATACGGGTTCTGGCTCAATCATGTTGCTAGAAGTAAAAGATAATACTTTGCGATTGGTTGATACGATTCCTGTCGGCATCACTGCAGAGGGATTAGATATCAGTCCTGATGGTGAGTGGATGGTGGTGAATTGCTTGGATAATTCTTTCATGGATGAAACCAAGCTAAAAAGCCGTAAAAGTGGGCTGCTTGTGTTGCTGCAAAAGCAGGGCCAAACCTTTGTCACGGTTGATGTGGTTCGTACAGGTCGTAATCCGCAGGCAGCTCGCTTTACCCATGATTCAAATTATGTAGCGGTGGGGAATAACGGCGATCAGAACATTGTGTTCTATCAAATCGTGAATGAAAAATTACATCAAACAGAAATTCGATTGGATTGCGCTGGAGGACCGGCGGCAATGCGGATTTCAGATTAGTGAATTGGACATGACAATGCAGAATTCAGTACGACAAGCGCTTATCGAATGTCGGCCTACTTTGGGTACATGGATGCAGATTGGCCATCCTGTTGCAGCCGAGGTTCTAGCCAGTGCAGACTTTGAATGGATCTGTGTTGATGCAGAGCATACGGATATCATTGTGGAAACTGTGAGCAATATCTTTCGTGCGTTCTCAAATACCAAAGCGGTGCCGGTTGTACGCGTTTCACAAAACAGCACGATTGAAATTCGCCAGATGCTTGACGCGGGAGCACAAGGGATCATCGTTCCTATGGTCAATACACGGAAAGATGCAGAAAAGGCTGTTGCCGCAGCGAAGTATCCACCAAGGGGTGTTCGTGGGTTTGGTTATTGTAGGGCAAATCAACATGGTGCAAACTTCGATAATTACATTAGCGAAGCAAATGACAATATTTTTATTGTCGCACAGATCGAACATATTGAGGGTGTTAAGAACATTGATGCGATTTTGGATGTTGATGGAATTGATGGTGCTTTCGTAGGGCCATATGACTTAAGTGGGTCCCTTGATATTCCAGGGAAGCTGGATGATCCTCGTGTTCAGAAAGCTCTTGAAGATGTTATCGCGGCTTGTCAAAAAGCAAATAAATCTGCTGGCTTGCATGTGGTTGCACCTGATTCTGAGAAAATTGCCGAAGCCATCAAAAAGGGGTTTACATTTCTCGCGTTGAGTGTGGACACATTGTTTATGACGCAATGCGCAAATGAGTGTATTACTAAGGCACACAGTGTACTTAAGCATATAGATTCAACAGGTTGTGTGTCACTGTGTCCTTAATGGGGCAATCCAAAATTCTTGATTCAATATGATAAATATGATTCTTAAAAGTATAAGGTTTAGCAATGTTGACAGATGTAAAAGCAGATGTATGGGAACGAATAAGCATTGAGAAAGTAATTGCAGTCATCGTCGTGGAGGAGTCATGGAAAGCTGTGGAGACGGCTAAAGCTCTGAAGGATGGTGGGGTTAATGTCATTGAGTTAACACTGAGAAACCAGGATGCATTAAATGCGCTTGAGGCAATTCGCATGGCAGTGCCAGACTCGATATTGGGTGCAGGTACGGTATTGACGACGAATCAATTGATGACAGTATCTGAGATGGGTGTAGATTTTACGGTAGCGCCGGGCTTGAACCCCCGTGTCGTTAATATTGCGCAAGAAATAGGTTTACCGTTTGCGCCAGGTGTTATGTCACCATCTGAAATCGAAGTAGCTGCAGAGTTAGGTTGTCGTTACCTAAAGTTATTTCCTGCGGAGCAGTCAGGCGGCTTGCCTTACATTAAGAGTGTCATTGCTCCGTATGCTCATCTTGGATTGAAGTTTATGCCTTTAGGAGGGCTTAACGAAAAGATATTCATGGATTATCTTGATGTTCCGCAGATAGCCGCAGTAGGTGGTTCTTGGATTACGCAAGCTCATTTAATCAAGCAGGAAAATTGGGCGCAAATACGTATGAATGCGATTGATACCCGTTATATACTTGATAAAGGCAATGAAAGTTGAAGTCGTAGATAGAAAGCAGAAGGTTAGAATACCTTACTGTTATTATTTCTAGCAAATTTATTGTTAATGTAAGAATATACCCCGCTCTAATAATGACTCTCATGACCACATAGAGGCTGGGATGATTCTTAGAGTATTATCGTGCTGGCGTAGAAGAGTATATTGATGAGGAGAAATGGATGCCGCAGTACGACAAAAGAAACATTATACTACAGATGTGCAAATCTGAAGATTCTTTCTCGCTCCAATCATCACACCCCTAGTTCACGCGCACCCCATCGGTTATAATATAGCCTACGATTGAGATTGCATGTCACAGATTCAGGGCAGGGGGATCACTAACCGTGGGATAAAAAACGGCGCACGCGATTCAATCGCTTCTTGCGATGACTTGCCGTTGCCTAACCATAAGATAGACAGGATCGCACCATGACCTCGCGCATCGTATTTATGCTTCTCACCGTCACCCTTCTTTTTCCCCTCGCCGCATTCTCCATGAAACAAACCACCTCACCACATCTCAAATCTCTCGATGATGCTGTCATCTCAGGCATCAAGAAAAAACTTTACCCCGGTGCCGTTCTCGTCGTCGGACGTGATGACAAAATCCTCCACGCCAAATCCTACGGCCGCCACACATTCTCAAACCGCTCACAACCCGTCAAACTCAACTCAATCTTCGACATGGCCTCCTGCTCCAAACTCGTCGGCACTACCTCTGCCTCACTCCTTAATCTCCAGGACAAAACCTTCACCCTCAAAACACCCGTCTACAAACTCATCTCCGGCTTCGAACAGCAAGACAAACAAAACATCACCATCAAAGACCTCCTCACTCACGTCTCGGGGCTCAAAGCCTACGAAAACTACAAAACCGCCGACAAAAAACGCACCCCCGATCAATCTACCGCCGACGCGCTCATCAGCCAATACGCTTCACTCAAAAAATCTTATCCCACCGGCACCAAATGCGTCTACTCCTGCCTCAACTTCCAACTCATGGCCCGCGTCAACGAAAACGCAAACCAAACCCGCCTCGAAGGCTTTTTGATCCAGCGCATGTTCAATCCCCTCGCCATGAACGACACCCGCTACGTCCTTACTGACAAACAACTCAAACGTACACTCCCGACCCACCGCTCCAAGGCCGGCAAACCTATCGTCGGCGTCATCCACGATCCTCTCGCCAAATACCACAGCTCATCAACCAATTGCCCCGGCAACGCAGGCCTCTTCTCAACCGCGCCCGACCTCGCCTCATGGTGCCGCATGATCCTCGACGGCGGCATCTACAACGGACAAACCATACTTGACCCCAAAATCGTCAAACAAGCTACCCTCCGCCAAACCCCTTTAAAAACAGGTGATTCACGCGGCCTCGGTTTCGACATCTGGGAAGCCAAAGGCTACATCCCTCCCAACTACAAATCCAAGCCCGGCAAACACATCGTCGGCCACTCCGGCTACACCGGCACACTTCTCTGGCTTGACCAAAACACGGGCACCTACATCATCTTCCTCACCAACAGAACCTACCCAGCCGAAAAAGACAAAACACAACAAACCCCTTCTATAGCTCCCGTCCGCCGCAAGATCTGCATCACCGTCCTCAAGTCTCTCCCTGAGTACGCAAAGTTATATGAAAAATAACGACAAACATGATCAATTGCACGAGATCAACATGACCGAACTACAACAATTCTTTGGCTGCTATTTCCATCAGGACTGGGACTTGTCAAGCAGTTCCGATCAAGAGGCTATACAGCAATACTTGAATGATTCAGATCTACACAGTATTGAAAAATCTGCAAAAGAATTGCGTTCTCTGATTGTTCGCAAAATCACGGAAAATCAATTAGATGAATTAATTACTTCCACATATAAATGCAGCTTCGATCCAAATAGCAATGGTTCAACATACATCGAATGGATCACCACGATGCACGCAACGTTTTACGACCTTATACGTAAACATCGGGGTTAATTCACTCTCCCATCAACCACGCATGATCTTCCGCGCCAAAAACGACTTGTTCCCGCGGCATCTTCCCCAAATCAAATCCATCCGCAAACTCACCTGCACTCATCTCTATGCGCTGATTAGTTATCCCACACCAATACGCCATCAGCCCCACCAACCTTTCAGCACACACACCCGCATCTCGGTACATCGCCGCCCGCGTATCCCCGTGCCGCTTCGCCAATCGCCTTCCATCCTCACCCACCACCAGCGGCAAGTGTACCCATCGGGCAGGGGACTGTAGCCCCAGCGATCGATATAAAAACAACTGCCGCGCGGTCGACCGCAAAAGATCATCCCCGCGCACCACTTCAGTGACCCCTTGTCGCGCATCATCCACCACCACCGCCAACTGATACGCCGGCAAGCCCATCTTCGTCCACATCACAAAATCCCCTACTTGCGACTGCACATCCATCCGCTGTGTCCCGCACAAAACATCCTCATACACCACCTCGCTCGACGGCACCTTCACCCGCCACGCAAACTCACCCTCGCCATCATCTATCTCATGATTAAACTTATCCCGACACGTCCCCGGATACTGCAGCTCATGCTCATCGCCATGCGGCGCGCTTTGCGCCGACTCGATCTCCCGTCGCGTACATCGGCAAGGGTACACCAACCCCTTCTTTTTCAACGTCGCCATCGCCGCCTCATAAACCGCCAAATCATCCCGCTGATAGTAGGGGCCTTCATCCCAATCCATCCCCAGCCATCGCAATATCTCAATCGCCCCGCGATCCGCCCCCACCTTCACCCGCGGCCCGTCCAGATTCTCGACCCGCAAGATCACCTTCATCCCCTTCTGTCGCGCCATCGCCCAGTTCACCAAAAACGTTCGCACATTCCCAAGATGCAGCGCCCCAGTCGGTGACGGCGCTAGCCTTGTCACACCAGCCGTTTTAGGCGTCTTCGTATGATGCTTGCTTTGATCACCTTGATTCACGTCGGTTTGCCTCTCTCGCATGGCCTGCTATCGTAAGCATAACATGCAACAAGACCAACCCACCGCCGCATCACCCATCCAGCCACGCATCCAATCTGCGCCAGGCCAGCCCATCCGCCTCGCCATTCTTATCTCCGGCGGCGGCACCACGCTGCTCAATCTCCTCGACAATATCGATGCTGGCAAACTTAATGCCACCATCGCCACTGTCATCTGCTCCAACGCCAAATCATACGACGCCATCACCACCAAATTGCAAGGTAGGGGCCTGCAACCCAACACCCCCGACACCTTCCCCATCCATAAAGCTTTCCGCAAAGATCATCCTTCCACCGAAACCTTCTCGGACCTTATCTTCAGCCACATCAAAGACGCCGCCGCAGATCTGGTCTGCCTCGCTGGCTTCCTCTCATTGCTCACCATTCCTGACGATTACATGCACAACGTCATCAACATCCACCCAGCGCTACTCCCAGCCTTCGGCGGTAAAGGCATGCACGGACACCACGTCCATACTGCTGTCCTCAAACACGGCTGCAAACTCTCCGGATGCACCGTCCACTTCGCCGACCCCACCTATGACACCGGCCCGATCATTCTCCAACGATCATGTCCAGCCTACGATACCGACACCCCAGATGATCTTGCCGCCCGCATCTTCGAACAAGAATGCATTGCTTTCCCCGAAGCCATCCAACTCATCGCCGACCGCCGCGTCACCATTCTTGGCCGTACCACGCAGATCAGTAACTCATAAAACACCCCAACATTAAGTCCGATAATATATGTTATGTATAATTCGTGATGCGTAAGGGGAGAAACACGGCCTCAAAAGCTCAATCGTGCCTAGCTTTCCTACTCCCGCATCAGCTCATCCACGGTTTGATCCACTTCCGCCATGGGTACCTTGATCACCGATACCAGCATATGCGTCCAGTGCCATCCCACCGGAATCAACACCACCAAAAAACCTCCCGCAATCACCCCCGCCAACCAACCGAAGATCAGCCACGCCCCGCCCACAAAGATTGCCGCACAACACAGCAGTCCGAGCCCGATCGACACGCTCACCATCAATCCGTTCGGCTGGACTTGTCCCTCGCTCACAAAATCCCTCAACACAAGCAGATGCGTAAACCACGGACAGACGGCCTCTCCGCAACCGCCATCATAAACCCGCTATTCAGACCTTTGAAGTAAAATTTTCATTGCGGCCCTCATCCCAAAGCTGTGTTTTGCACAGAAGCGTCTCCTTCTCATCTCTCAGCTAGCAAATTTGACATACCCCCCTTCTATCAATAATCTTACGTGTCTCGCTGCATCGGCAACCCCGACCGCCAGCAAACAAAATCAAAAATGCCGCTAGGCATCCCATGGTGACTGTAGCTCAGTTGGTTAGAGCACCGCGTTGTGGTCGCGGGGGTCGGGGGTTCGAATCCCCTCAGTCACCCTTTTAACCCCTTGTTTTGCGAGGGGTTATCTTTTTGACAAATTAATTACCTGAATTAATTTGAATTAATTTATGCAATTTTTATGCATTTTATGCAATAGACCAATTGATAAAACTGCATAAATGAATAGCAATCAACAACTCTGGCAAGTCCTCGCGTCCAATCACCTCAATACCAAACTGACAATGTATAAAGAAGGGCTTGTTGACCTGACTGTATAGTTTGCTAGCGACAATATCTCGGTTCTGAGCTAAGCATTATCGCACACGTTTCCAAGATCGAGTTCACCACTTTACATTGTCACTTAATAGTGATTATCGCATTATTACTATTTATAACTCTTTTATATATTAGATGTTAGGATTAATCTTACATTGATGAGAAGCAATATTATTGTAGTTTAAGGGCGAATCATATTTTAATGCAACTTATTGAAAGGATGTAGTTTATGACTACCTCGCACGATTATTGCGCGCTCGTTCCTCAAGAACATCTAAAGCTACCCTTAGTTACCTGCCCAAGCCAGATCTTTCGACACAATTTACCGGTGGTACTCGGTTTAGGCTTGGAGCTAAAAGAGGGCTTGTATGCACCTAATGAAATTGAAGCAGAATTTGGATACCACACCAACTGGGTTAAATGGGCAGTACCTCATGTTCTATTCATTCTGGGAAATGAGGTAGGACTGAGAGATTTTTTGATGGATTGTGCTGCTGAATGGTCGCGATTTGGCGTTACCGTAACCGTGGGTTTCGATGCCTTCGAAGAAAAACCAATGGTGGGCGTGATTTGGGAAAGTGATGGAGTAATGAAAAGCGACGACTACTATTTTGGATTATGTGCCGACGAAGCATATGAGGAAGTAGATAGTCTTTGGTTGCCGAGCTTTCAAAGCTTCTGCCAATAGAGACGATATTAATATTGGAGATGCGAAAGATAGCGACAACAATCCAATACTGATCACAAAAGCTGGTGCGGATTATTTATGGGTTTTATATGACGAGGAAGAAGATGCTGACGCTGGGCGAATCGTAAACAGACCTATCGCAGCTTACGTAGAGCGTGTCGCAAATTTAGCAGCATACAACCAATTTGAAATACCCTGGAGCTAATAAAAAGGAAGTAAATTATGCAACACATGCAACCTGGGCAACCTATCCGTAATATCGATGCACGCACTTGGAACGCGATGGTCAACACAGCTCGCGTTAAAGAGCAGCAAGAAAACAGCATAACAAGTCAAGCAGGCGTAAGCCCGCAATCAACTGATATCATCCGTATCAAAAACGATAGTAATATCGATCTTAATAAACACGATGTGCTGGGTATCACTGACAAACTATTCCATGGCAACCACAACGACATTGCTTTAACAGGCACCATACCCGATAAGCTGAACCACACAACAAGATTTGCTATTCTCACGGAACCCATCAAAGCAGGCCGAATCGGCAAGGCTATCATCAGCGGTATCACACCCACAAAAATCTTCATTACAAATGAGATGCATACTCATGCAGACATCAGGCACATACCAGATCAGCAAACACCGGTTCCATCAAACACACCGCAACCATGTCGATTTGAAAGCACCTTCAATGGAGTAGCACAGATCCTATACAAAGATGGTCGAACAGTAACTGTTACCGGTTTAAATGAAGCAGATGGTGAATACATTGAACATGAAGAAGGCGTGTTTACCAATTCAGTTAAAAAACTGTTTACCCTTGAAGGTAGCGGCTCATCATGGTCAATTAAAAACAGTGGCTCAACAATCTCATCTTCATCAAGCGAAGGCAATGACGGATACCCACCACTTGATGGATGGACAGCTGATGCATCAGTAAAGAAAGCAGCCCGCAATGCTGTCGTAAGATTGGGTAATGGACCAGCGATGGTCCCAATGACCGCGAAGCAACAACGATCAGCATTAATGCAAGCTGTCCTAAAAAGTAAGGGAGTTGATCTTGATCTAGATACAGTTGAAATGATCAACCAGCTTCTACTGCATTTTCATGACGACTCAACTGCACCAATTGCGTGGAATGATGTTCAGGCCATACAAACTTACAATGAAACTCACAATGCCAATCTAACTGTGCCTCTAATCGCCACCGAAGGATACAATCACCACGGACATACTTCACAATTTGATGGTGGCTATATACCGGGCATGGGACCACATGATCACAGAGATAATTTTAATGGCGGTTATGCTTTTGCTGTTTATCATCCTGGGGCCAGTTTGCCGCAGCAGCCGTGGGCGTTATAGCGTCTTGACACTCTGAATATTAATTACACAGAGCAAGTTAACCTACATTTGAAAAAATCCATAAAAATGAAATTTTATTCTTTTGATTACGCATATCTGACCTACATCCACTAAATCACATAGTCAAACATGCCTTCTTTTTGCCTTTTGCTATCCGCATTACTGATTATTTTCTGAAGCAATTCCTCGAGACATTCGGCTAATTGCACCAATATATTTTTGTAATATTTAACGTTCCCTACCGTTAAAGTTGGCGTCTCGTCTTGATGCAATATGTTATTACGCATATTGGTTATTGAATTAAATATACCTTTGATATCAAGCACTGAATCTTCATTGGAATCGTACTTTTCTTGCGGATCATACAAAACGATCTCATCAAATATACTTTCGATGCCACATCTCTTAAACATTTTTATTAATTCTTTTTCACCATGTTTACCATAACTGAATTTATTTGAAATATTCAATGAATTGCACGGTTCGATTTCAGCCCAATATCTACTCAAGTCAATAAACATCGAATTAACTTTCTCTAGCTTACCATTATTCAAATGATCTTTGACGTTTTTTACAATTTGCACACTATGTTCTGCCAATAGACGTTCGGGTACATGTGCCGCACGCAACTCAAGTGAATTGATTGCAAAAACAAATTCTTCGACTAAATTCTCAATATATGCTTCAAATTTCCCTACCAACAACAAAAAAGCAGCTTTGTTAAGTACAACAAGCTTCTTACGATCTTCATCAAAACCCTCAGCCTCTGCTAGCAAAATTTCAACTTCTTGCAGCGTTTTTTCTAGAGCTGGAAGAGTATTCAACGGTGATGTCATGCCTACCCCCCAATTATTTTTGCAAGCTGACAAGTGAAGGTATGGACGCGATACTCCATTTTACCTTTTTGTGAAGTACGTACCGTTATCGCATCCAAAAACTCTACATCCTCATTAATCAACACACGAAGCATCTCTTTTATGTCATCTTTGCGAGACACCAAATCATCATTGTCGAAATAGCCAAACGCTACTAAAATAGCATCCATTATCGCTCTATTAAGTCGACCATCAAAATTACCTGTTTCGTCGATCCTATGAAATGCATTATTCCCAAAAACACCTAGCACATTGTACGTGCTTCGAAGAAACTCGTCTTTTACCATATTCAATTCAGAAGCGACGGTCTTCTTAGCCGACTCCATATATCGGTTAAGCGAAGATCGCATATTTCCTGTATATGTAGATATGCCACCCGTTTCCCTGTTATATCCATTCTTGATTGTCAAATGCCGCAGTAATAACTCTGCATCAGCCATTCTTTTATGTGCTTGCGGTAGGCCAAGCATAGTTAACACATCTTTGTTGCTGCGGAGCTCATGCAACATATCATTGAACGGTCCACGGTATAGACAATTACGTAGTTCCTGTTCACTCAATGACACTGCACCTTGATTCAATCGCATGAAAATTTCGTACTTAATATCAGAGTGCGATTCTTTAAATATCATTATGATTCGCAATATACCGTTACGAAGTATCCTTGCTGCTTTTGGGTTAAGATCTTTATACTTTACCCCAATAAGTTCGTCTAAAACTTCCAATTTTTGAAGCTTAAATTCATTCTGAAAAAATCTATGCAGAGAATTTAAGCGTTGCAAGCCATCTACTACTTCCCAACGATTTTCTTCATCTTCTGCAACATATATAACTGGTATTGGAACATTCAGCAATATTGACTCTACAAGTAACGATGCTCGTCTGTCATCCCAAATATAATTTCTTTGATAATCTGGATCCAAACAGATATCGCCCCTGTTAATCATCTCAACAATATCAAAGATACTCTTATCATATGCTTGAGTACGTAGTCTTCTTTCGCCTTTTGGAATCTCGTCAATCTCAATTTCCTCTTCTTCTCGAGGATCATCAAAATCCATATCTTCATTTTGCCATTCTGACATTGCCATTATCGTGCCTCTAGTTTTAGAGTTTTTTACATCAATGAATGCAGAAGAGAGTATCGAAAAATATTATTTTGTGCCAATAAGCATCAAAACTTATTTTCTAGCGATCCGATCTCATGTAAGTTGCACTCCCAAACCACAACCACCTTCCAACCAAGATCCTCTAGCTGTTTCCTAACCTCTGCATCCCGTTCGACATTTCTCTTGAATTTCTTCTCCCAGAATTCAATCCTGCTCTTCGGCATATAGGAATACTTGCATCCTTCATGCCTGTGCCAGAAACAGCCATGTACAAATATAACTGTCTTATATTTTGGAAGAACAATATCTGGTTTGCCCGGTAAATCTTTACGATTCAGCCGAAAACGATACCCCATTCGATGCAGTGCGGATCTGACTGCAATCTCAGGCTTTGTATCACGAGACTTGATTCGTGACATATTCCAACTTCGTTGTGATTTGCTAAGCCTGTCTACCATATTCTTTATATTCTACACCGTTGCAGCAACGCGCCGTTTCCTTGACTTGCGTTGCGATTTTAGAATCGTATTCTTCAGCTCTACCTGCGACATAAAACCGAGCACCTTATCGCCTACCGCTTCGACTACATCCGGCACCACTGCGTTTCCAAACTGCTTATATGACTGTGTATCTGATACAGGTATATCATCCCGACTGGTAACAGCCTCTCTGAATCCCATCAATCTTGCTGCCTCTACAGGTGTCAGACGCCTTGGATTTTTATTACTCTTATCAGGTATATTTTTCGGATCTGTTTTGCGTCTTGGAATAAGCACCTCAGACCCATCTTTATAGTATCTCGCAGAAAGCGTACGTGAAATACCCTCCAGATCTGTCATTCCAAAACCAAAACCGTTCCCTTTTGCTTGGTGTTTTTTGGCATAGTTCTGCAGGTAATTCCAGAGATGATTTGTCAGAATGTATTTTGAGTCAGGTTTTCTTTCGAGAATGCTTTTGAACTTAGGACGGTCACGCTCGCCTGCTTCCGGAAACTCAAACCCCTCGCAGTCTCCATACAAATCTTTACGGAAACAAACAATAAAGATCCGCTCGCGATGCTGTGGCACATAATCAGCAGCATCTATGATCTGATGGCAAACTGTGTAACCCAGCTCTTCAAGATTACTCTCAATTATTGGCCATGTACGACGTTTGTCATGTGATTTCAGATTCTTTACGTTTTCAAGAATCATCACCTTCGGACGCTTCGCCTTGGCAATATCGCAGATCGTAAAAAACAGGTTGCCTTGCCGCTCACAGTTAAATCCATGCTTCTGACCAAGACTGTTCTTTTTAGATACACCTGCAATAGAGAATGGTTGACATGGAAAGCCTGCTGCCAGAATATCGTGATCCGGAATAGATTCAGGGTCGATGTCGTTGATATCACCTTCGGGCTTGTCACCGAACCAATGCTCGTATGTCTGCTGAGCAAACTTATCCCACTCCGATGTAAACACACACTTGCCACCAAGCCTCTGGAGACCAAGCCTGAAGCCACCTATGCCTGCGAACAAATCAATAAAAGTAAAATCCATATACTTAGGTTTTGCAGGTTTTAGCACACGTCTCTCCATAAACAGTGCAAGCTGGTCAGGATCATCTCTCAATTTCCTCAGCTCATCGACGATCAGATTTTTAATACTCTTGTTTGCTTCAGCGCTTTCAGCTTGAAGCCATCTCCATAAAACATCAGGAATGCTGCGAAGGCAAAATTGGTTCTTTGTTGGCAAAGACTGCGTATCAGCATTCAGATCTGTTTTGATTGGTCTAACCACTTGATTTGATTCAAGTGGGTTGAGACCACTATGTCCGGAGCGGGCATATTCTAAAAGCTTACAGACCAGCAGATTGATATCCATATCTCGTGCATAGGCCTCAAACTCAACCCATGCCCAGAGATCACCCGGGATATTTTTCATGCCAAACTGTTTTTTCACGGCTACCTCACTGGGAATCTATGGTATCAGGATACCATAGTGATTTTTCGCGTCAATAAGGTGCTTATGCAATGTGGATTCCACCGCATTAAGCATAAGTCATAGACAGATTTTTTGCGGTCTGATCTAATAAGGGAATGACTCAGAACGAAGTCCAAATTTCCGAGCGGTATCCAGACAAAGATATATCACTTTCAGACGTAAAGCAGCTGATGAAAAATGTTGGCTGCCATAGCCTTATCGTTAAAGAGCTAGCATGGAACCATGATTCTAAACGGCAGATCTACCTGATCGGCAGTACATCTATTTTCAACACGTTCCCGTGCAAAATTGAAAACAACCCCCCGATGCCGCACTGGATGCAGAAGTCTCAGAAGAAAAAGATGAGCCAAGGCCAGAATCGCTTTTATGGCCATCTAGATTACGAGTGGATCACAATAAATGGTGATACCGAAACTGCAAAACACGCAAAGATTATCTTCTACCCACAGTACCCCGAAGCCCGTCTGTCCGGTTTTCTGCGTGGCATTAAAAGTATTCCATCAAAATATCTCAGAGAGAAATCGGGTGAAGTTTATACCAATAGAATACTATTTTTAGGGATCAGCAATACCGGTCATACAATAGCTTTTCTAACAGTCGGTCACGGTAATCTGCGTGAAGAGCTAAAACAGACTGAAGGATATGACACTGACGCCGGTCTGAACTCAATACCACTGTTCAACGAAAACGAATCGCCTGAAACTCGGCTTCTTGATCAGCTTACTCGCATACATAGCATGGGTTGGATTGAAGGCAAGAGATTATCTGCAGATGGATTAAAACCATGCTACACACCCAATGCAGTCGGGTACACACTCGAAGCGGAACTTGGCATTCTACCAAACGGCGACAACGCACCGGACTTCATGGGTTGGGAGGTCAAAGCACATACGGTTACCGACTGGAATACCACAGGCAACAAGGTCGTCACGCTCTTTACACCTGAGCCAGACTGTGGCGTTTATCAGGAAGAGGGTATTAGAACATTTATCGAAAGATGGGGTTATCCAGATCGCAATGGCAAACCAGACCGCCACAATTTTGGTGGAATATACAGGCTGAACACAACCAATGATTTAACCGGCCTTACCTTGCGCATAGAAGGATTTAACGCAGAAACTCAAAAACTGGATGCTAACGGTCATCTTGGCTTGTATTCACCCGAGGGCTACCTAGCTTCAGGTTGGACTTTCAAAAAACTGATTGACTGCTGGCGAAGAAAACATGCTGCCACAGCATACGTACCTGCACAACGCAACAAAGAAGACAAAGTTCATTGCTTCCACTACGGCAATGAAGTCATGCTTTGTGAAGGTGCCGATTTTGTCAGAGTACTTAATGCAGTTACTAGCGGTGCTCTTTACCTTGATCCTGCATTAAAGGCTGAAAATTGGAGTTCAGATAAGCCGAGATTTAAGAAACGCAATCAGTTCAGAATCAAGATGAAAGACGTACCTTCACTTTACAATCAGTCAAAGGTGCAAACATTGCAAGAGGCAATCTCAACTGCATAGCACTGCACTAGTATATTCTTTAAGGGGTAACAAATGAGGCGAGAAAAAACACTGAAAATATTCGCATAATCTGACTCTTCGTGTTAAATCAGGGAGATTATGATTTACTTGAAGTGTAGGTATGGTAGTAAGTGCAAGCAATTATTATTCAGAAAAGAATGCCACTTAGATTTTCAGTAGCAAGAATCTGGATTACAGGAAATTAACAATATGCAAGTTCGCCAACTGACAATTAAGAACTTCAGAGGTATTAAGCAAACCACGCTCCTACTTCCTCAACACGCCTTATTCATCGGTGATAACAACGTTGGAAAAACTACCGTCTTAGAAGCTTTGCACCTAGTGCTTGGTCCAGAACGATTGAACCGATTTCCAGTTATTAATGAGCACGATTTCTTCGAAGGCAAGTACACAATAGCCACCGTACCCACTGCAGGAGAGGTGGTATCCAAAGAAGAAGATCAACAAGTCAATGGTGAAGCAGATCAAGAAGAGGCCGCATCACTCGAAGCAGAAGGTATCGAAGTGACTGACGCCGAAACATCCAAATTAGCTCCACACATTGAGATCGAAGCGATTGTTATCGGATTATCAGATGAGCAAAAAATAATGTTCGGGAGTTATGCTGAATGGTGGGATGTTTCTACGGATAAGTTATATGACGAATCTGAACCTGAAGGTATTGATGAGGATAATATTGAACAGGCCCTGCGCGTAACGTTCATTGGAAAATATGATATTGAGGAGGATGACTTTGATGGTCATACCTACTTCACACGAAGCTGGCTAGATGATGAGGACCCCACTCGTTTTGGACGTCGTCACAAACAATCATGCGGTTTCCTTTATCTGAGATCTCTCCGTACTGGATCAAGAGCTCTTAGCCTTGAAAGAGGTAGTTTATTAGATATTATTCTGCGATTAAAAGAGGTTCGCCCTCAGATGTGGGAAGCTATAATTGCCGAGCTATCTTCCTTCTCTGTGGCAGCAGATGAAGCTCTCGGGGTATCTGGGGTTTTGGAAAGTATTAATGAATCTTTGAAAAAGTATGTTCCTCGAGAATGGGCGGCAAAGCCTCATCTTCGAGTTTCAGACCTTACGCGAGAGCATCTGCGGAAGATTGTTACTTCATTTATCGTAACTGGTGATGGCGATCATGCAGCTCCTTTTATGCGACAGGGAACAGGTACGATCAACATGCTAGTGCTTGCAATGTTGTCTCAGGTTGCGGAGGACAAGCAAAATGTCATATTTGCGATGGAGGAACCTGAAACCGCCATTCCGCCATACGCTCAGAAACGTATCGTACATGAGATAAAAAATCTAGCATCTCAAGCTATCTTCACCTCCCATTCACCATATGTGCTAGAAGAGTTTGACCAGAAAGAAACCATAATCCTTTCTCGTGGATCCAATGGAGTGATGTCACAGGCATCTGTAGAGTTACCTGCCAGCATCAAGCTTAAACGGTACCGACAAGAGTTTCGAACACGGTTCTGTGAAGGCCTTCTTGCTAGGCGTGTCCTAATTGCTGAAGGAGCAACAGAGGCCACTTGTATTCCAACTGCCGCCCGTCGTTTATCCGAGTTAAATCCGGACGCATACTCCTCTCTGGAAGCGATGGGTATTTGCACTGTTGATGCAGGCAGTGAAAGCAACATCACAGATATGGCCAAGCTTTATAGCGAGCTAGGCAAGCAAGTCTATGCTGTGTGCGACAAGCAGAACCCGGCTGATAAAGCTGCAATTGAATCAGAAGTAGACGCCTTATTCATGCACGAGGAGAGTGCTATTGAAAAACTTATTTTGAAGGAATCTTCAAAAAAAGCTCTACAGCGATTCGCTAGTACTATCGATTGGCCACGCCATATAAAACAAGTTGTTACAGATCCAATGGCTGATGCTGAGAAAGCCTTAGAGATGTTTTTCTATTGGTCCAAAGGTAACTGGGGCATCGCAGACTTCCTTGCCCAGTGCGATGAAGATGAAATGCCGAGCTGGATTCGGGATACTTGCAAGTCTCTTTTTGAACTTACCAATCCTCTTCCTATAGATGAAAATGCAGAACTAAATGCCGAAGAATCGGCTAATGAGGATCTTGAAAGTTATGCTGAAGCTCAATAAAAAGCATAAAAAGATCCTATCTGCTGGCGGGCATATGCTTGTGACAGGCGGACCAGGTAGTGGAAAGACTACTATCTCAATCCTAAAGGCTGCAGATATAGCTCAAAACCAGCTCCATCCTAGCCAGATGGTGCTGTTCCTCAGTTTTGCTAGGGCGACGGTGTCTCGTGTGCTTGAAGCCATCAATCGAGAACACCAGCTCGATCCCAAGATCACGTCTCGAATTCAAGTGGAAACCTACCATGCGTTCTTTTGGAGTATTCTCAAGACGCATGGATATCTTCTTGGTTTGCCGCGACAGCTTTCGATTCTGTTGCCAAAAGATGAGGCCATTGCACTATCAGCAATCCGAAATAAATATGGTTCTGTAAAAAAATTCGATAACAAGTCAAAAAAACAAAAAGCTAGCGATGAATCTGAAGAGTTGGAGCGACTTGCATATGTAGAGGGACGTGTGTGCTTTAAGCTGTTCGCTCCACTTGTAGCTGAGTTATTACATCGTAGTTGTCGCCTCAGAAATCTCGTATCGTTGATGTACCCCCGTATAATTATTGATGAGTTCCAAGATACAAATGCTACACAGTGGCATGTTATCAAGGCATTAGCTGAAAAGAGTATGCTATTTGCACTGGCCGATCCCGAACAGCGTATCTATGACTGGATTGGTGCTGATCCAAAACGACTTGACCATTTTCGTAAACTATGTACTCCAGTGGAAGTAGACTTTGGTAGTGAGAACCATCGAAGTAGAGACACCGACATACGCACTTTTGGCGATGACGTAATGCAGAGATCTTTCAGGCAGAAGCAGTATTCGGGGATCTTTCGAATCCCTTATACCTGCAATCAGAACCAAGCGTTTACTGCCGTTGTAACGTGTGTACTCAAGGCTCGCAAACGTCTTGTTGATTCCGGAGTTAAGCAGTGGTCAATTGGAATTCTGACACCAACGAAAATACTTACACGTAAAGTCTCCGATAATCTTCGTTCCCCCCCCGCTAATTTGCCGGTAGTACGTCACTTCGCTGCTGTTGACAAAGAAGCAGCAGTGCTGGCCGCTGAACTCATTTCTTCTTTTCTTCAGGAACGCAGGTCTCAAAAACAATTGGCTCTTTGTGTTGATATGCTCTGCAACTTTTATAAAGGTAAGGGAGGGGATACTCCGTCCCAAAGTGCATTAAAAGAAGCAGCGGGGATACATCGTGCCTACAAGGATTGCACTGAAAGGTTGGCCGAAGGAAAGAAAGTCAGGGGAAACAGCCTGATTGTAGCAACCATGTCAACACTTCAAGCAGTCTGTGAAGTATCGTTTACAGGAGCCCCAGATCAAGATTGGTTAGCTGTCCGTGATGTACTGGATAAGGGGAAATGCAAGCGACTACGTGCTGTTGCTGAAGAAGCGAGGAACATCCGATTGCTCGACAGAGGTACTCAGTTGCGTCAAGCATTATCTGAAAACTGGCAAGGCACAGATTGTTATCCTAATGCCTTGGAGATTACGCGTCAGGCATTCGTTCAAGAACACTTTAATATGGCTCAACGCCCGGAACAAGGGATAGTGGTTATGAACATGCATAAGGCGAAAGGTAAGCAATTCGATGAAGTGATCATCTTTGAGGGATGGCCTCGTTATAGCAAAGGTACCATCGTCGCAAATTTAGATCGAATTGTTAGAGAGAATCTACCAAAGAATGTAGAAAGTCAGGCTCGTCAGAATTTTCGTGTGAGTATAACACGTGCCAAATTAAGAACCACTATACTTACCCCAGAGTGCGATCCGTGTATACTGCTGTTCAGGAAAACTAGTTGACTGTCAACAAAAGAGCCTGTCATGTCCGAATGCTTAAGGTACTTTTAGAAATTCCCACCATCAGATACGCTTTCGGTTACAGCAAAAGCATTATAAACGCTGTATGCCCGTAACATGATGGCTACGCATCGAAGCTAGCTCAATAAACTGCATAGTGTAATGGCTTTTATTGTTTCGCTTGATTGCAAATAGCGTCACATCGCTCCAAATGTACGATTCAATAAACAGGTGGTGCTTCCGATGTTCTGATAGAAATATCTACATCACCTCGATGCCATGCACGATAAACATCACTATGTTGAGTTCCATCTGGCCAAATATTAGGACGAGCAGCAATTCGGTCATCCTTTGTATTAATTGTAGAACGAGCTTGATTTTGAACCCATACACAGAAAACATCGTAATTTTCATGATGGTTCGGATATTCGACACCTCTTTCAATGTACACATTGACCGAATACGTTTCATGGAAAACGTCATTCACTTCGAGATCAATCAACTGAACATCCGAAACTAACATTTCAAATACTCCATCGTCGATAAATATTATATCCATTTTCAATCTCCGAATATTTGAGTACTAATGTGATAATACGTAAGTGTATTAAGTTCAAAACGCCTCGTAGCATCAGGTAGTATTTCCGCGCCCAAAATCCATCAATGGCTTACACGCAATATAGATATCCGCAAGTACATCAACAGCATCTGCCGACTGCATACACTTCTCCGTATATGGAACAAAAACTCTCAAACCTAGCTGGATATTTAAAGTACGATTTGTGAGAATATCGTAAATAGCCTTGGTCCACATCGGTTGATGCTTAAAACTTGCAATACCACTCTCTTTAACAACAGTTCGAATATCTACTTCAATACATCCATCCCGACGTGCAATAGATCGTTGTGATTTATAACGCCTCTGGAGAATATAGATGATTGGCCGCATGCCTTTCATCTGTTTGTATAATGGCATCATATTCTTATGAACTTGTTCAACAATATTTTGAAAACCTTCTGGCCCAATCGTTTTAAGTTTTGTTTTGATTCCGCCTTTTAACGCATTCGGCAATGTGATTGCTGGCGACACTTCTACTGTATCCAGATCGAGTGTTGCGTGTGGAAATCCAGTATGGTTAGCTTCATTCGCAGCTTTATTCGTTGTCATAATATCCCATACCCCGCCGTCTAAATTTCTCGTAATTGCCGCTCTACCCCTCGAGTGCATATCTAAATCTAACGCACTAACAAGCTTCTTGTTTGTGAGCAGTCTTTGACGGAGCAACTTAATCAGACGCTTACCTTGGAAGTATGTGTATGGTTGATCGTCGTTAAAATGAAATCCGCTGAAAATTGTCATGGTCCCTCTCACCTCATAATCTCTCGCGATCATTTTTGATTCGAATATTTCCAAATACTGCACAAAACGGTTGGCCCATACTGACTTCAATCTGTACTGACAAAACCATTGATAGATCTCCTGCCACGCAACCCATCTGGCCCATAGTGGGAGCTTACAGCCAGGCTTATCAACTGAAATGACAATGACATCAGTGTCCTCATAGCCATATTTCTTTGCAGTGTTTCTATGCCTCACCAGTTGATCAACAACAACGGGTGCTTGGACTTTCACTTCAAATAATACCGCCCACCCATTCTTGTCATAGATACATCCGTCAGGCAGACCACGCCTTTCAGACTCTTTCTCGTCATCTTGGTCAACCAACCCCATCTCACCCGGAACACACTGCTCATCTAGATGCAACGAGTGGAGCTGCTGGCTGGGTTTGATCTTCATGAAATTAAGGAATGGTTTAAGCAACAGATCGCGATCGGACTCAATGGAGGCCATAAGTGCGTGTGTTATTTTATTCTCGGGTTGATCGTATTGATCGAAGATATTTCTCATGCCATCTGTCCGGAATCTCTAATGCAATTAGCGTGACTAGGGATCTATTATGGCATGAAATTAAGAACTGGTGAAGGTTTTAATCTTATAAGCACAAAATCGATGACACTATGCTGTCACCCCATCAACGGCCTCCACCTCCGGATCATGCTGAGTTATATTGCTAATTCCAACGGTCTAGTCTCACCTGATGTGATCCAGAAATGGGGTCAAGACTACCCGGCCTTAATTTGCAACCACTTCCCCAATTTTTTATATCAGTACTAGTAACTCATGTTATGATGCGATTTACACATTAAAAAATACAGATCCTAATACTAATTCACAATGACGGACAATATTAAAACTTCACAATACTAAGCTTACGGGGAAAATATCATGTTAAAAATGCTTCAGTGCTGTTTTGTTTGCATTTTGACTTTCACCATCACCACTCATTCATTCGCGGTTTATGAGGGTTATCGCAAGAATCTCAGATGGAAAAAAACTGCAACAGATGGAAACGTCGGCTCCGAACATGGCCGGTCGATCACACTGACTTGGGGGTTCGCGAAAGACGGCACACAAACATACTACAAAGGAAAACCCACACGAACGAGCGTAATCATCGCAGCGATGGATGACAAACTCGGCTCAGGCCCGGGCGGTAGTGACTTGACCGAACGTCCATGGTTTAAACTGTTTGATAACTCCTTCAAGAGATGGAGCCAATTAACAGGAATCAATTTCGTCTATGTCCCATACGACGATGGTGGCAGGCATGGATATCGCGGTCTTCCCGGCGAACTCAATAAGCGAGCTGATATCCGCATCGCAGGCGCAAAAATCGGACCAAATGGCGGTAACGTCGCATACAGCTACCACGCAAATCACGGCGACATGTTCATCAATCACAACTGGTCATCTCGCTGGAAGTTGTTCGACCCAACAAAACCCATAAGAAAAACTAACCCCGTTAACTTCAATAACACCATTCTGCATGAACTCGGACACGGAATAGGCCTAACCCATATCTCCTCAAAAGACACACAGCAATTAATGGAGACACGCGGAGAAAAGAATTTTTTTGGTCCCCAACTCGATGAAATCCTTTTAGCGCAAAGGCTATATGGAGATAAATACGAAAAACTCGGGGGTAACGACACAATTGAATCCGCACAAAAAATTGAAAATCTCCCCGTCGGCAAAACATGGTACATTGGCAAACATGCACATCGCCAGCGCAATCATCTCATCACACCAAAAGAATCTGACTTCGTTTCAATAGATGATGACTCAGATACCGATGTATATCAATTCGACATCAAATCAAGCTCAACAATCGACATCACACTAAAACCAGCTGGCTATAAATATTACCGACGCGTCGGTGGCGGCGGCGGTACAGCCCCTCAATCCATCGTCGATATGCGAAAATTTTCCGATCTTGGCTTCCAAGTCATCGATGCTGATGGCAACATCCTCGAAACCATCAACGCCAATGGCAAGGGTAGGACTGAGTCAATTAACAACTTCGCACTCAACTCACCAAGCACCTATTATGTCAGTGTTTTCGGCTTAGACGACGACGCACAGTTTTATTCACTGAAACTCAAGGTAAAACACGATCCTCGACCCAGGCATCAACTCAATAGTCTTCCCCGCAGATAAATCACTGAGGACGGCAGAGCGATCTTATCCTCTTGGCTAGCTATCTATTCCTGAAGCTTCTTCGCCACCTTCATCGCTTCCTTCACTTCCTCTAACAAATATATATCAGTGGTTCCCACGTCGACATGGCCTAACAGCACCTGAGCTGCTGTCTTACCCAACTTGGACCGCGTATTGGTCGCTGCTGTTCTTCTCAAGTCGTAAGGCGTAAAACGATCGACTCCTGCCAGCTTGCAGCCACGCTTAATTGCAACGTTCAAAGCATGGGAATCGTAACATTTTCCTGGCTTGAGCATCGGGTGCTCTTTCACATTAGTGCCTTCCCGGTTTCCGCATGACATGGGTGTTGTTCGCTCCAAATAACGACGTTTCTTCATCTCCTCGACAGCATCAACTGGCGAGAAAAGATAGTCTTTCGGATTTTTACCTTCCATGCGCCGTGCAACAATATGCTGGGCTGCGCCAGCCAGCGGGATGACACGTACTCGCTTGTGCCACGCTGTTTTGTGGTCGCCCACAGGACTGGCATCGCTGCCAGGTATATACAACCAACAGTTTTCATCATCCTGCTTAATATCTACTGGTCTCATTTTGCAGACCTCGCCGGGTCTCATGCCAGTGTGCCATTGAAGCGCCATCATATCAGCCACTACGCTAGTAACTGAGTTCATGACAAGCTGCAGTTCTTCCCATGTAACTGTCGCGCGGTTCACTTTTTCATTTGCGTTGCCTTGCGCATAGCGAATCGACTTGACCTCTTCAAGAGCAATCGTCGCAGAGTACTTAACAAACTCCCGCCCTGCTGCCCACCGCCACATCTTGCCAATCATGTTCACGACGTCGTTAACTGTTCGCCTGCTGTAATGCTTCTCAATCTGCATCTTCTCGCGACCATTTTCCGTTTCCACCCACTTAGGAACGGTATACGTATCTTCATTAATAGCTTGCTGAATCTGTAACAGCTGATCGGGGCCAAACCTAGCCGCCTGCCATCCTTGATAAGACGCCATATATTTTTTGACACGTTTAAAGTTGGTAATACGTGGATGCTCAGTTCCAACTTTCGTCACTGCACCTTGTTTGATCAGCCACCTTTCGTAATGCTCAAGAATTTCTTCCACTGTCATACCGCTATGCGGGTTGTGATACTTTTCAATCGCCTCGTAAGGCGAGCTGTGTGACAAAGTAGTTTCCGGGTCCTCTTGATAGATTTCCCACCACTGCTCAAGCGCAGCCAAAACCTCCATCTTCCTACGGTCAGCAATATGGCCAAATGAAACCGTTGTACGCTTGCCTGAAGGGCGCGTGACTGTCGCTCGGTAATAATTTTGACCAACACTTAGCGATGGTATTTTGCTCTTCTTCATACCTACGACCATAACTCAGATTGAGGGTCAAATTCAATCGAAAATGCATAAATTCTGCATAAATCTTTATGCAAAACGGCGAGATTGAGCGATATTACGCGAGATCACACGATAATGAGTGATAATAGAAACCGCGTTTAAATCACTTTAAACACCGATATTTACAGCAAAATCTTCAATTTCAAAAAGCCAGAAAAATATAAGAGCACACCTTTGTGGTCGCGGGGGTCGGGGGTTCGAATCCCCTCAGTCACCCTTATCACCGAAAACCCTTGCTTTTCTATAAGCAAGGGTTTTCAATTTTGCGGGGCAGCTCCTATACAGTCAAAATTGATCATCAAGATCTTGTAGCAATGTTGGCAACGATTCTGGATCAAACTCGATCTCTTCAGCCAAATCGGACAGGTGCGTACTAAGGTAATTCAGGAAGTATCGCCTAGATAACAGCACGTGCCGCCGCATGCGTCTTTCTACCAAAACCGCATCTCGATCACGTAAGGCCTGCACAATCTGTGCGTGCGTCACAATGTCGTCACTCACGTGATTACTCATCAAAAATGACATTTGGCAACTTCGAAACAAGCACATACGCAGCAGACGCTGATTGGCGAGAATGCCAATCAACTGTTGATTGCGACTGATTTCGACGATGCTGCCGTGAAATTGATTTTCTGCCTGAAACACTTCCGCAGTCTTGCCTGCCGTAGATTGATCCAACGTTTTTGCCAACGACTCAAGCGCATCCAATTGAGCATCTGTAATACGTGAGCAAGCCAACCGCCCTGCCATCCCCTCCAACGTTGCTCGGATCTGCTCACTCTCCAGATAGGTTTGCACGTGAAACTGGCGCACATATGTCCCAGATTTCGCGCGGCGATCAAGTATCCCCACGAATGCCAATTGATCAAAAGCCGCTCGAACCACAGCCCTCCCCATCTCAAACCGCTCCGCGACAGCCAGTTCACTGAGCCGCTGCCCCGGCTTGAAATCGCCCACCTGAATGGCATCCACCAAACGGCGTGCACAATCGTTATCCAGCCCCAATTCAGCCAATTCGTTCGGCATGGGCAAAATCTTGTTTGTGCGTGCTGTGCTCGGCATATCGCTCCTTAAAACAACAAATCTGGCATGTTAAATATATCTTCTATCGCTAGTTTTTCAATAAATATTAAATTCACATTGCAATCTAACATGTTAGCTGATAGTATTGCCCGCATGAAGATCACCGATGTTCGCTGCATTCTCTTGACGGCACCCTATGGAGCCGGCCACCGCCAAACCAACCGCAGCTACGCAACAATTGCCATCGAAACCGAAGACGGCCGTGTGGGGCTGGGCGAGCCTTATGCAGGTGTCAATATGCCCACCGTCTGCCGCGAATTAATATTGCAACTCAAACCTGTACTGATCGGCCAAAATGCCGAATCGCACCGAGCCACTCTCGCTAAATTATCTTCTATTTGTGAATATTTCGATCATCGCGGTTTGATCTATTGTGTCCTCGGTGCCATAGACTGGGCATTACATGACCTCGCTGCACAACGCGCGAACCTACCGCTGCATCGTTATCTGAATCTCGATTCGTCTCCATCAGTTGAACTTTATGCTAGCGCGGGGCCAGCCGACGACCCGCCCCATCAGATTGCCCAAGACATCGAATCTTACAAAACCCAAGGGTTTCAATCTGTCAAGATCCGTGCCGGCTGCGGGAAGTACACCGCCGAACAAGCTGCGGATCACATTGAGGCAGTAAAGAAACTGGTGCCGGACGAACTCCAACTAGGCGTTGATACCGGCCAGCAAATATTTCATCACGATCGCTTGTGGTCAAAGCAGAACGCCATTTCATTAGTAACGCGTCTTGCCAATCTCAATCTGCTTTTCCTCGAAGACCCCCTACTTATCCACGACATGGCAGGCTATCAGGAGCTTGCACAGCTCGAAGCTTTACCCATCGCCGGAGGGGAAATGTTCTGTGAATCAGAGCCATTTATCACTTATATGCAAGCAAATGCTCTCGATGTGGTCCAACCCGATGCGGCGGTACTTGCCGGGCCAGCCGCAGCCATCAAAATCGGACAACATGCTGAAAAATTTAGGAAAAAGGTCATCATGCACGGTTGGGCGGGACCAGTTGCTCAGATGCAGAATATACATGCTGCGCTAGCAATCGGGGTATGTGACATGGTGGAGTATTGCGTACTCTATCACCCGCTACTTCATGAAGTGTTATCGCCGATCTGGCAATTTGAATCCGGAAGACTCCAAGCACCTGAACAACCCGGCATGGGTATCGCGTTCACAGATCATCTCATAACTCGTTACCCCTTTACTGGTGTCTCACATCTGATCGCATAAGGACCATCACATGCCATCAACCATTAACATCGGCGTAGCCGATCCAACCGCAACGAACATCGCCAAGCAATTATGCGATCAACTCATCATTGATCATGTACATGTGATCGACTGCTCAACGCCTGAAGCACAACGGCAACATGCTTCCAGTCTCGATGGACTGGTGACTGAATTATGGTTCCCGCAACCCGAAGAAGCACCCCATCTCCGCTGGATACATCTTCTGTCTTCAGGATATGATCATGTACCGATATCAGCCCTGTCCTGCGAGGGATGGACAATCACACATGGCGGCGGAACAGGTGCCGTGCCCATGGCTGAATGGTGCCTGAGTATGATGCTTTACTTCACACACCGTGTTGATGATATTCTGGCGTATCAGGCGAACCGAAGCTGGTATCAACACCGTATACAAGATATGACGGCAAGCACCTTGCGCGGCGCAACACTGGGCATCATGGGCTACGGCGCAGTCGGTCGTGAATTGGCGCGACAATGCAAACCTCTTGGCATGACTATTTATGCTTCATGTGGCCGATCCGGTCATGCTCAACCACTCACTTACACTGCACCAGAAACAGGCGATACTCAAGGAGAACTACCCGATCATTGGTTCGACCTGAACGATCTATACAGCATCTTGCCTAAGTGCGATGTTGTCGTGCTGGGTCTGCGATCATCGCCAAAAACCCACCAACTGGTGAACGTTCGGTTCCTTGAACAGATGAAGCGGTCCGCTATCCTCATCAATCCCGCACGCGGTTCACTGATTGACGAAGCTGCCCTCATTCAAGCATTAGAAAACCAACAACTGCGTGGCGCAGCTTTGGATGTTTTCGCCAACGAACCGCTACCAGCAAACGATCCATTACGTGATGCACCACATCTGATCATCTCACCACACTGCTCGCCGGAATCATCGTTCTACCGACAACAAATGATTGAATGCATCATCAAAAACATCCAACGATTTATCGAAGATCAGCCTCTATTCAATCGTATTGCGTCTCCACCGAAAACATCAACCATCACATCTTGCTGATCACAGTCTGCACACCTAAGTTTTATCGACAAGGAATTGACTATGTTCAAATTAAAATCCGCCTTCATTTTCCTCGCCACTTTGTCTATCTGCATGATCAGCTATGCACAACACCACAAAGGCGACACGATGCCACACACTTTGCTTGCCATCGATAAAAATTGGGTAGAAAACAATACCGATATGAGTGTTGGACTCATCGAACCACTGCGCCATCCCAATAATCCAGTTCTTGAACGACGGGAAGGATTGCACGACGCGATGCGTGTTGGATTCAATCAATGGGTCCTTCAGGAAAACGGCCTATTTCGGATGTGGTACACCGCATATGACGGCAACTTCTGGAGCACCAGCTATGCTGAAAGCGAAGACGGCCTCAATTGGACGCGTCCCAATCTTGGCTTGCATAAATACAAAGGCTCCACAGAAAATAACATTGTGATTCCCGGCTTCAACATGGCGGCTCCATTCCGAGATGACGCTGATCCTGATCCCTCTCGTCGATACAAAGTCGCCCTTATTCGCTTTATGCCGAAATCGCACACCGAACGTTGGGACAAGCAAACCGGCGGCACACGTCCATATGTCAACGCACCGGCTGTTGGCGCATATGCCTACAGCCCTAACGGCATCCACTGGACCATCGATGAAAACAATCCATTCCCCCTGCCGGTCAAACAGGAAAACCCATCACTATTGCACTTTAAAGGTCGCTATTTTCTCTACACACAGATGTCCAACAATGACTACCCCGGCATCATTGATCGCTGGAGTAGATGCCTAGCCGTCTCAACATCTGATGATTTTCAGCATTGGTCATTGGCGAAAAAGCCCGGCTTCCACTTCGATCCTAAGAACGGTGCACATGTCCAAACGCATGGTACGTTGGGCTATCAGAGCTACCGTGATGTTGTTGTCGGCATGTATGGCAAATTCCACAATTCAACCGAACTAATCGATCATGAAGCGGACTTGATTCTGCTGACCAGCAACGACGGGTTATCATGGCAACAGGTTGACCACAACCCGTTCGAATCGATTATGCGAAGAGCGCCGCGCGGTGAATGGGATGCCACCTTTCTCACACAAGCCAACATGCTCAATGCCGGCCGAGAAACCTATCTCTACTATGCTGCCAACCCAGACCTGTCTAATCTCGTTTACGTCAGGCAAGACACCGGTCTGGCGACATGGCGACTCGATGGCTACGGCTACATCGCTCCGCGCGTGGCATGGGATTATGGCAAAGATCATTTCTCTGGATCACTCACCAGTAAGCCGCTTGAACTGTCAAACCGCCATCGCACCATCTATATCAACGCCAAAGGCAGCAAACTACCTGACCATCAAATCCGCGTTGAGTTACAGAACAACACCGGTAAACCGCTCGCAGGCTACACCCTTAACGATTGCGACCCAATCACTCTCGACAGTGTGGGACTACCTGTCACATGGAACGGTAAAACCACCTTGCCCCAAATCAATGGCAAAAAAGCTAGAGTAAAAATTCAGATCGATGCCGCCAACCCAAAACGCTGGATGATGGCCCGTCTGGAAATGCCGCATTTTTATGCGTTATATATAGATCAACCAACACTCTGGCTCAACAACACACAAACCATCTACCCCGAACGCGGCCTTGAAAGAGTTCACTTCCAAGACCCAGATCGCCCCACAGCAACCGGTCTCCAATTCACCACTGATCAGCCCGCCTCTGTCACGCTTACACAGCTTGATGACCGACACGCAACACTGGTTTTCCAAGGGTCTGCAAACATCTCACTTAACTGGCCACGCGCCACACAATGCAAGCTAAACGGCAAACCGCTCAATATCGCAAACAACAACATCTCATTTGAATCTAAAGACGAAGCCACACTCACCATTGAACTCCAGCCAGAGTAACGCATGAAGATCAATCCATTGAACATCATCCGCGCAACGATGCCTTACACCATCTTGTGTTGCACGCTTTGTATGTTCACTTTAACCATGCGTGCCGAACTAACTGCCAGTTCGCCAGAAATGACTGGGCTTGTACAAACAGTTACGGGTGTGGTTTTACCCAACGATCTTGGCATCGTGCTCACACACGAACATATGGTATTGGATCTGGGTGTCTGGGGTGGCACCCTAGATCATCAACGTGTACCGTTTGAGCAAGCCAAAGAACACGCAGTCAAACAGCTCAAACGCGCTAAGCAACATCATGTTCAAACGGTGATCGATATGACACCCGCCTACTGCGGCCGCAACGCAAAACTGCTATATGCAATCTCACAAGCAATTGATTGCCACATCGTTGCAAGCACCGGCTTCTTCCACCATGAGTGGATGCCTCGCTGGGCACACAATGCCAGTGTGAATGAGATTGCCGAGTTTTTTATCAAAGAAATCACGGTGGGTATCGAAGACACAACCATAAAAGCAGGATTTATCAAACTCGGTTCGATGGGCGATCTCACGCCACTTGAGCAGAAAGTACATCGCGCCGCATTACGCGCTTCGCTACAAACAGGCGCACCGATCGGCGCACATCTGGACAGCCATGATGCGATGCAAATCCGCTTAAAAATTATGCAGGAAGAAAATTTTCCCCCAGAACGTTTTGTCTGGATCCACGCCGCCTCCGCGACCGCAAATCCGAAAAACATGGATTTAGAGACATGGCTACAGTTTGCA
This sequence comes from Poriferisphaera sp. WC338, assembly GCF_050931845.1. Classification (GTDB taxonomy): domain Bacteria; phylum Planctomycetota; class Phycisphaerae; order Phycisphaerales; family Phycisphaeraceae; genus Poriferisphaera. The sequence continues at coordinate 1,564,675 of NZ_CP194516.1, read as the reverse complement.
CCGTGTGGCAACTGGCATGCGATTGATGCCGATGTAAAAGCAGTCAAACTTGCAATCGCTCACGGTCGCATTAACAGAATACTGCTGGGGCAAGATTCAAGCCTCTGGCGTATCAGTGGCAAGCACAACGGTCCCAGTGATATGGATGTTACTTATCTGTTCACAACATTCATTCCCGCACTACGCAACGCTGGTATTAGTCGTAAGACGATGCGTCAGATACTCATTGAAAACCCAAGGGACATGCTGGTGTTTCAAAAGCCTTATGATGCCGGAGAATAGCCATGATAACATTACGACTCATGTCTCGAGTGCCGATCATACTCGCAGCTATTTCATTTTGTGCTTTCTTGAACATCTCCCATACCGCTTATGCCGAACACATTCTGGTTTTTCTACTCGGCGGCCAATCAAATATGTCTGGGCATGGTCATTCTGAAGAACTCCCGGACAAGCTGCTTCATCAATCTGAGATCATACTGTTTCACGACACCTCTGTTCACAGCGGCCACCCCGTGGACCGATGGCAGATATTGAAGCCCGCCGGTTACGTCGGCTATGATCCACCGCGTTTTGGTCCAGAAATCGGACTTGGATCTGTTCTCCATGCACAACTTGGCAACCAATACAGAATCGCATTGATCAAGCACGCTACCGGCGGCACAAACCTTCATGCCGATTGGCACCCCGGCCAATCAATAGATGACACAACTAACTTTGGGCCTGAGTTCAGTGCGATGATCCGCACCACCCAACGCGCCATTGAAATCCTTGAAGATCAAGGTCACGCCGTCACGCTCGGCGGCATGTTCTGGGTTCAAGGTGAAGCCGACGCCAACGCCAACGCCGGCCAGCAGTATGAACCAAACTTGCGACACTTCATCGCACGTATTCGTGAACAGTTCGATGTTCCGGAACTACCATTTGTTTACGCGCGTATCCTCCCGTACACCTGGCGAAAAACTGCCAAGGAAGTGCGTGCCGCCATGACCAATATCGACCAAGATGCCGAGCATCCTGCCGCAACGCCTGGCGCTTTGATGGTCCCAACCAAAGGACTGGAGACACACGAAGACCAGATCCATTTCAATACGCCAGGCATGCTTGAATTGGGGCGACGTCTTGCAAACAGTCTCTTAGCACGGTCTGAATACATCCAATCACTCATATATGATGAGAAAGACTAATCCAACCTTCCAAGCATCACATACACAGTAAAAGAGATCATTAAGAATCATACAACCTAAGCCGATGTGCTTACTAATCACCTTAGATTGCGATTAGTTCCGATAGTTTTAGACGAGCACACACAATGCTATGCGAAATCGTCATCAACTCGAACTTGACCCTTCGCCTATTCACATTAAATGATGCTCCAGAACTTGCTTCACTTATCCAAGCTAATTCCAATCACCTCTCCCCTTGGTTTATCTGGGCATCAAAAATCTATAGCACTCAAGACGCAGAAAAGTTTATCCGTAAATCTCAAGAGGCCTACGAAAATCGTCAGAAAATGCACCTCGCAATCATCTATCACAACCAGATCATCGGCGGCACTGGCTGGGAATACTGGCAACAACAAAATGATCCTAAACACCAACTCAGCACTGCTTCCGCCGACCTCATCTATTGGCTTGATGAAAGCGCCACAGGCCAAGGCATCATCCATCGCACACTCACCGCTCTACTCAACCACGCCTTCCATGAACGCAACCTCCACCGCATCACCATCCGATGCGAGCCCGACAACACCCGAAGCTGCCGCGTTGCAGAAAAACTCGGCTTTAAACTTGAAGGCATCACTCGTCATGTTGCACACTGGCAAGATCGCTGGATAGATCTCCGCATCTACGCCATGCTTGCTGACGATTGGCCCCCTCCCCAAACAGCCCAAGATTCATCCCACAAATAAAAAAGGCGACCATTACGGCCGCCTTGAATACTTAAATCACTCAAATCAAATATCATTATTTGTTTGAATTTTTATTATTGGCGTTATCGATCAAACGACGCTCAATATTAGTCATCATATTTTTATTAATCTTGGGAACAATGAAGCCGCCCTTCCACTCATTGCTCTTATTATTACAATTGCTGCCGTGATTATTGCTATTATTCATAATATATTCCTTTTGGTAATCAGCATTTTAATGGACACATACTTTTGGTGTCACAGAAAACACGGCCAATGTTATGCCGCTCATTACCATCTAAGCAATACACTCGATTATGCTAAAGCGGTCATGATCATCCGATGGTCATCCCCCACTTCCCTACGGGCACAGCAATGCCGAATACCCCTTACGTGTCTATCGTCCTACCTTCTGGCGCAATCATCATACCTGTACTCGTCAAAAAGAATAAGCTCACCCCAGGAATCTGTGTGCACATTACCGTCGTTCCATGCAGTAAGCCCGCTAACTGATGTACATACGCACACAAGCCCTTTTGCCTTAATCTATAGACCAATCGTTCAATCTGTTCGCCCGTTTGTATCGGCACATCCAAAGTTAAACCTTCCTTATGCAATTGTTCATATGACATCCGCTGGTATCCGCGTTTCTCGTCATAAAGCTGAAGATCAAATCGTACACATCGTTCATACCGCGGCTCCCCCGTGACTCGCTGCAAATCCTCTTCAGCTGCTCTCTGTCGCTCATTCGGATATGCTTCAGCCCCCGACATAATTTGTAGTGCCTCGTAGACCGCCCGCCTGATCGCTACATCAGGATACAACGACGCACCAAATCCCGGAGCCGGAATGCGGTGTTCATGATGATACTTCCTAAACACTGCTCCAATCACCGGCACACCCAAGTCTGTTGTCGCATCAATCAACATACACTCATCACCCAACCCCTTCTCAATCGCCTTTACCTCTGCCTTAAGATCTGCCGGCAAACTTGCCTTCTCAATCACCGGCAACGCCCCCGCGTCATCGGCATAAAAATACCGATACAACAACCGACCATGACCATCCCGTTCAATACCTTCATTAATCCCGTGTAATACTGCATCTTCTACATTCATCCCCGCCGCCACACCACTATTGCTCGCATACTTTGTCATGTAAGCATACAACTCAAGATTTTCTTCTTGGCATACATATGCATTCCGCAACAACAAATCCGGCAACCATAGGAACGAAGGCAAATAAACATGTTCATCCTCCTGCCCATATCGATCAAACCTCGCACAATACAACGACTGCTCCGGAAATGCTTCCAGTAATCGCGTCGGCAAATAATGTTCGAGCCCCGACTGTGCTGCAATGGCTTTTATCCCCATCTCCCGCATGGCCTCAGGCTTCGGCAGATCCGTCACCCCATACAAATGTTCCAATGCTTCAAACAGCGCCCCCGCCAACGACAACGGATATCGCCCCTTCCCTGTCCCGCGCGCCATCAACACACCAGCTTCATCAAATAACCGCGCCTCATAGATCGGCACATATCTGCCATACTGTGAAACTTCACACTGATAGCCCAATGCAGCAATATCCCGTTTCGCCGCCTCAATCGCCTCAGCGGCCTTGACGCTCCGTTCCTGCTCTTGATCGTGAATCGTCTCACTGGCTGCCATTTGTTTCATATCAGACTTTAGGCTGCCCATCGCCCTTTCTCTATCCTCCCCCGATAAACCGATTACCAACTGTATAAATCCCCCGCTCCTACGCATTCAATCCATTGATGAACCCGCCTAATTAAGATAAACTCTTGCAAAACAGGGGTATTAGCGGCCCAATGCCTTGCATGTGCATCTCAACGCAATATATGCCGCAACCTAGGCCGACAGACACTTTCTTCAGGATGGACTCGATCATGAAACACATCTTCACCACCGCACTTTCCATCACACTCATGCTCTGCCTGACAGCATGTAGCACCCAGCCGATCTCTTCCTTCACCGGCTACTCCGACAACTGGAAAACACTTGAAAAACAGCATGGCCCAGGACTCATTGCCGACCCTGCATCACCCATTCCCGATGTTCCTGCTCCCATTGGTTTTAAGCCCATCCCCGAGCATTGCAACGTCGTCACCGACGGCTACTACCGTGTCGTCAACCACCTGTATCAAGGCAAAGCCAATCTTGCTGAAATGGTGCAATACGCCAAAACCTATATGGAAGCGGAAGGTTGGCAGCCCATCGACCGCATCGATGATCTCGCCAGCAATACTTCAGTCATCAACTTCCGCAAGGGTGCTGAAAATCTCAGTGTCCGCATGACCAAACGCTTCGCCGTTGCTTCCATGTACATCACCATCGAACCCCAGAACACCGCCGCCATGGGCACACCTCTCCCCGACCTCTCTACACAACCCGTCAAAACTGGCTCTAACAACCAAAATGACCAGCAAATCCTCCCTCAAGCCGTCACCAACAATCAATAATCCCTCTCTGCTAGTCAGTCAGAGCATCATCTAGCCCTCATCAGGACAGGCCGGCCAGAAAACGCTAAAATCTCTCGATCTGCGATCCGGATCGCGCCTTACCGCACCGGCCGCACCCCGCAACTAACCGCTAAGCAAAGATATTGGACCGTGTTACATGGATGATAAGCATCGTACAGAACCAAAGTTTCGTGACGAAGAACTGCAAGACGCCATCGATCGGCTGTCGATTTTCTGGGAGAAATTCGGCTCGATCATCATGATCGCACTTATCCTCGTTTTAGGCAGCTACGCTGGCTATAACTGGTTCAAACAACGAGCTGCCAATGCCCATGAAGAATCATGGGCTTCACTCGTTAGTACTAACAGCCCCGCCAGCCTCGTCGCACTTGCCAAATCCACCAGCAACGATAGCATCAGCACTCTTGCTTATCTCCGCGCCGGTGACGGTTTTCTCGCTGAAGGCTCCATACCACCCAACGCCGAAACCCCCGAAGATAAAATCGCAGACAACCTTCAAAAAGCCGCTGACGCCTACAGCAAAGTCATGCAGCTTTCTCAAGAACCCGCCTTCACCATCAACGCACTACTCGGCCTCGCAGCCGTTGCAGAGTCGCAAAACGATTGGGCCGCCGCAACAGCCAACTATGACAAAGCGATCCAAGTCGCAGGCAACGCCAAACTGGATGCTCTAAAGACGCAAGCTGAAAAGCGCAAGTCACTCCTGCCCGGCATCCAACCAGCCATCGAGTTCGCACCCGAACCTCCCCCCGTTGCGGCTGAACCACTCGTCGAAACCAAACTTGAAACTTCGGCAACTCCCGAAGCCGCAGCACCAACAACACCCGCAGAAACAATCCCTGCCCCCACAGCACCTACCGAATCGCAACCCGCTCAATAACCTCACCGCTCAAAACACAAAACCCATGCCCGGAAACCTCCGGGCTTTTTCTTTAACACACAATCGCATCTAACCACAAGATAGACACCATGTCCAAGGCCATCTACAGCCAATCCGATGGACCCTTCGATGACGAACTCTTCGAAGAAATGCCCGATGAACTCGAAGGCGGTGAACGTCTCCGTTACGTCCTCTCTAAAAACTCCGCACTCCGCGTCGACAAATATCTACAAAACCGCCTTAAAGGTATGTCCCGCCACCAGATCCAAAAGCTCATCGCTCTCGAAGGCGTCCTCGTCAACGAAAAAGTCGTCAAGCCCAGCACCAAACTCAAAGCTGGCGACATCCTCGACGTCATGGTCCCACCCAAGCCCACCGCCGAGCTCAACCCCGAACCCATCCCTCTCGAAATCCTCTACGAAGACGACGGCTTCATCGTCGTCAACAAACAAGCCAACCTCATCGTTCACCCCGCACGTGGCCGACTCTCCGGCACACTCATCAACGGACTCGCCTACCACTTCCAAAACAACGACACCTTCCGCAACGACGGCACCGCAGGCTCCACTGGCCTCTCGCGTGTCGGCGAAGAAGACGCACGCCCCGGCGTCATCCACCGACTCGACAAAAACACCACCGGCGTCATCGTCGTCGGCAAACAAGAAGAACCGCACTGGCTCATCGCCAAACAATTCGAAAACCGCACCAACCTCAAAGTCTACCTCGCCGTCGTCCACGGCTGCCCCGAGCCCGAAGGCGGCGTCATCAACGAGCCCATCGGCAAACACCCCACCTATCGCGAAGCCATGGCCGTCCGCCACGACTCCACCTCAAAAGAATCCGTCACCATCTACCGTGTCCGCGAACGCTACCAAGGCTACTCACTCGTCGAACTCGAACTCAAATCCGGCCGCACCCACCAAATCCGCGTCCACATGCAATACATCGGACACCCACTGGTCGGCGACATCATCTACGGCGGCGAACCCGTCGGCATCCCCGAACTCGACAACCCACCCCTCCCCGCAGGCGGCCGCGCCAACCTCACCTATGCACGTGACAAAAACGAAGGTATCGCACTCGAAAACGCAGCCACTTCCCGCGATGACATGATCATGCACACCCCCGCCCTCCACGCGGCCATGCTCGGGCTCCAACACCCCATCAATAAACAAGACATGCTCTTCACCGCCCCCGTCCACGCGCCTTTGCACCGCCTGATCCGCGAACTCCGCAAACGCCCCGGCCCCGGCCCCGTCGTCACCTCCGGCACACATCTCGACCTCTCACAAGCCATCCCCGACACCGACGACGACATCACAACCCATTAAGCGAAATACGCATTCACTATGCTTTCATAACTACTCTTCATCATAAAATTTAACGCACCCAGTATAGAGAACTTCTTGAATACTTGGCCTTTCCCAAGATTGCCCCATGCTATCAAACGAGCAATCTTCCACACGACCTCCTGACCAATACTCTTGCGAAACTCTTTCGTAAGTTTCATTTGTGATCGAATGCGGTAATCGTAAAAAATTAATCCATGAGGAATCGTGTGTAGAGAAAATATATTCGCCAACTGTATAAACTCTTTTGAGGACTCTATCACCAACATGATCTTCTGAATATCCATAGTATTCATAAGCAATTTTTTCAGAAGATAATAAGTACAATGCTTGCAATCTGGACGGGTAATGAGAGTATTTTTGTTCCCGAAATTTTTCTAATTGATATTCGGAAAGATATGATTTTATTTGACTCGAATGAAATGGCGTCACAAACCCTGGGTCAAAATCTGGATTAGGAACAAATAGTAGATTCTGATCCTTACCCTTTCGAGTTTCCCCCGAACAAAAACAATTCGCAAATCTCATGTTATGAGAAACCAAAAAATCAGCCGGGTTAATCCAAACCCAAAATCTCTTACTGATTCCCCGTAAAATAAATTGCCCATATTTGCCCTCGAAAACTAGTTATTTTTGATCCTTCCCCTTCCACGGCACATCCGCCACCCCCGCCAAATCATTCGCCCGCCGCGCAAACGCAAAAAGCAAATCGCTCAGCCGGTTCAAATACTTAATCACATGCTCACTGACTTCTTCATGCCGGGACAGCGCCACACACAGCCGCTCCGCCCGCCGGCAAACCGTCCGCGCCACATGCAAACGCGCCGACAACTCACACCCACCCGGCAAAACAAAATACTTCATCGCCGGCAGCTCATCACACACCTCATCCAACCAAACTTCAAGCACCTTCACATGCCCCGCATCAATCGTCTGGATCACCCCCTCCGCCCTTTTGCCCCCCGCATTCTTCTGATCCGCCGGCGGGCGCGACAAATCCGCCCCCAACTCAAACAGCCGCGACTGCACATCCGCCAGCCGCCCCTTCATCATCTCATCCCCACACCCCGCCCCCGCCAACCCCACAAACGCATTCAGCTCATCCACCGTCCCATACGCCTCCACCCGCAGCGAATCCTTCCCCACACGATAATTCCCAAACAGCCCCGTCGAACCATCATCACCTGTTTTTGTGTATAGCTTCATGCCCATATTCTAGCTACAAATATGCCTGCGCGCAGCATCATATACCCGCATCGCTCATCCTTTTAGCACGTCAGGCGTCTAGCTTTTCTTTGATTTTGATTCCGTTTTCACCTTCCGCACCGCCCCCGCAATGCGTTTCTTTCCAAGCACGTGATCAAGCACATCATCCACATCCGCTGCAAAAACAAAATCAATCTTCTTCCTCACCTGCGGATCGATCTCTTCCAAGTCTCGGTGGTTATCCTCCGGCAAGATCACCGTCGTCACACCCGCTCGCGCTGCCGCCAAAGTCTTCTCTTTCACCCCGCCAATCGGCAGCACCTTTCCACGCAGCGTGATCTCGCCCGTCATCGCCACCCCTTGTTTCACAGGCAAATCAAGCAATAGCGACACAATCGCGCTATACATTGCCACACCCGCCGACGGCCCATCCTTCGGCACCGCGCCCGCAGGCACATGAATATGAACATCACGATTTTCAAGCCGCGTCAAATTAAATCCAAACGTATCCGCCCGTGACTTAAACACACTCATCGCCGCCGACACACTCTCCCGCATCACATCACCTAACTGCCCCGTCAATTTAAACTCGCCCTTACCCGGATACGACGTCGCCTCCACAAACAACACCTCACCGCCTACTGTCGTATACGCAAGCCCCATCGTCACACCCGGCACATCAATCCGGATATCATCCTCACGCACATATTTCTCCGGCCCCAGCACCTTCCGCACCTTCGCATTATCAACCACATACTGCTTCCCACCCCGACGACCCGGTGACTTGCTCGCCACCTCTGCCGCAATACCACGACACACCGCGCCGACCTGACGCTCCAACTCGCGCACACCAGCCTCACGTGTGTAATTCTCAATCGTCTTCTTCAGCCCACAAGCCATCCACTTACACAGCTTCCGCGTCAGACCATTCTCCTTCAGCTGACGCGGCACTAAATACTTCCGCGCTATCGCCAACTTATCATGATCCGTATACCCCGGCACCTCGATCACTTCCATACGGTCCTGCAGCGCCGGCGGCACGTTCCCCATATAATTCGCTGTCGCAATAAAAATCACCTGCGACAAATCAAACGGCACATCTAGATATCGATCCACAAACGCATTGTTCTGCCGTGGATCCAATACTTCCAACAAAGCCGACGCAGGGTCACCTCTAAAATCAGCACCAAGCTTATCAACCTCGTCCAACATCATCACCGGATTGTTCGTCCCCGCACGGCGCAACTCCTGAATGATCCGTCCCGGCATCGCGCCAATATACGTCCGCCTGTGCCCGCGAATTTCCGATTCATCACGAATCCCACCAAACGACATCCTCGCAAATTTTCTTCCCAACGCATCCGCAATCGACTGCCCCAATGAAGTCTTCCCAACACCTGGAGGCCCAACTAAACATAAAATCGGCCCGCGGTTTTTCGGATTCAATTTCCGCACCGCCAAATACTCAATCAGTCGCCGCTTCACCTTATCCAAGCCATAATGATCGCGATCAAGAATCTTCTGCGCACGCGCCAAATCCATGTTGTCTTCAGACTGCGTCTTCCACGGCAACTCACCCAGCAATTCCAAATAATTGCTGATCACCGAATACTCTGGTGACGCTGGCGGTATCAGTTCCAATCGTGTCAACTCGCGCAGCGCTTCCGACAGTACTTCATCCGGCGGGTTCGCATTCAACAACTGATTTCGCAACCGATCCACAAACGCCGCATCATCATCAACTTCCCCCAACTCCCTTTGAATCGCCTTGATCTGTTCGCGCAAGAAAAACTTTCGCTGCGAATCACCAATCGACGATTGCACATCTTCCTGAATCTTGTTTTGCAATTGCTGAATCTCAAGCTGCATCGACACATGCCGGTGCACCTGACGAATCCGCTTTGCCACATCAAGCTCTTCAAGCAAGTCCTGCTTCTGCGCCACATCAAGATTCAGATTCGCCACCAGAAAATCCGCCAAGCTAGACGGATCATCAATATTCATCAGCACCGTCACCGCTTGATCCGGTGCACCTGGTGTATGTTCGATCAACTGTCGCGCTTGATCCTTTAGCTGCTTAAATGCAGCCTTAAACGACTTACCCCGCGGCCCCTCCGATTCCTCACACTGACTTACCTTCGCCTTCAAGAATGGTTCGTGCTGCTGAATCTTCTCAATCCGAACACGACTCAAACCATGCACAATAATCTGTACCGTATCGTCTGGCTGGCGGATCAACTTCAACACCGACACCGCCGTTCCCACCTCATACACATCGTCTGGTGTCGGCGTCTCTTGATCTTCATCCTTCTGCGTAAACAGTGCGATCACCTTCGATTCACCCAACGTCTGATCAAGCAACTTCAAAGATGACGGTCGCCCTACCGCGATCGGCATGATCGTCCCCGGAAACATCACCATCCCGCGCACTGGCATGATCGGGATCTCTGCAGGAATCGCACCCACAAGATCAACCGCTTCTGGATCACGTTCTTCCAACTCAATCATCAGTGACGGCGATGCAATGTTCTCTGCCGACGCCACCTTCTTTCGGCGCACCTTCCCCTTACGACCAACAGCTTTCTTTGCCGCCGACTTACGACGTGATCGCTTGCCAGCTTTTAGTGTTGGTGTCTTCTTCGCAGAAGTTTTTTTGCGTGTTGTTTTTTTACGTGAGGCTTTTTTACGTGGCACGAAACAATTCCAACTTCAAGTGAACCAATGGGACCCAATCTTATCTTCATTTAGGTTAGCTTAAATCGCCCAACTTTGCTCGGCGACTTACCCCAATCACCTACGGTTCTGCAAAGTTTTTTCTGCGCTATTTCACAGGCAGATGAATCCACAACAAACCCTCGCGATACACACTTCCAACCCGGTCAAGATCAATGTCGGATGGAATCCTGATGCGTTCCGAAAATGGACCATAATCAATTTCCATCCGCACGATACGTATCTCACGACCATCTTTCAGCTTTGCCTTATTCATCACAGTTTCTCCCCCGATACTCTCAAGCTCAGCCGAAACCGGGTCCGGTGCTGCGCGCTGTCCGCTCACGCATAAACATCCTCGCTCAACCGAGACACATAACCGCTTCCGATCCACACCCGCCAAATCAACACACACCACGACACTCGCTGCCATTTGATACATGTTGATCGCTGGAGACCATACCTGATCACCCGTCACATGGCCCACTGTCTGCGACACAACACCGCCAACCCGCTGTGCTCGCCGCTTTCCCGAAACCAAACCCTTGCTCATCGTGTGCCCCTTTCTGATGGATCGTAGCACCGCATACATAGCGGCGCGCTTGATCTCCCCTCATCACACACCATATCCATACACCAACCCAATCACCCCATTCTATATCGGCGTATCGCCCCAGAATTGACAAAAGCCACTTCGGTACCTTTGCAATCAGGTCCACATACGCAGCCAAACCTATTTCGCATACCTCACTTTTCCCTCTATAATGGAATATTCTGCCGCCGACTTTCATTTGCTTATAGGATGCTCTAAAATTAGAGTTGTTCTAATTTTATGTGTGTGAACCTAAACCCGCCTCGGCAAGTATTAAGTTCTGCACGCGGCAGGTGAGGTAATGCGACCTCATATGACGAACAGACCCCCACCTGTATACATGACCCCAAGAAGGTGAACGATATGACCAGCCAGAGCGCAACCGCAGCTCAAGCCATGCCAGATGTCCAAGGCAGCGAAGACAGCCGCCAGATCGCCATCAACAAAGTAGGCGTTAAAGATATCCGCTACCCCATCACTCTCAAATGCCCAAAAACCGGTGGCACACAATCCACCGTCGCCAATGTCAACATGTACGTTGGCCTGCCCCACCACCAAAAAGGTACGCATATGAGCCGCTTCCTCGAAGTGCTCAACAAACACCACGACTCCATCCGCTCAGATCAGATCATGGACGTTTGCCACGAGATGAAGAAACGCCTCAATGCAGAAACCGCCCACCTCGAACTTACTTTCCCTTACTTCATTGACAAGCAAGCCCCCATCACAGGACAGCTTGGCAAACTCGACATTGAGGTCAAATTCACCTGCACCAGCAACCACCACGACGACATGATCATGGAGATCCTCGTCCCTGCGACAAGCCTCTGTCCTTGCTCGAAAGAAATATCAGAATACGGCGCACACAACCAACGCTGCCATATGAGCGCCCAAGTCCGCCTACGTGACGGCCAAGCTATGTGGATCGAAGAGCTCTTCGAGATGGTCGAACGCAGCGCCAGCACCCAGGTCTTCGCTGTCCTCAAACGGCCAGACGAAAAATACGTCACCGAAGCCGCCTACGACAACCCCAAATTCGTCGAGGACATCGTCCGCGATCTCGCTCGTGAAATGGAAAAAGAAGACCGCATCAAGTGGTATTCGGTCAGCAGTGAAAACTTCGAATCTATCCATAATCACAACGCATATGCGGTGGTCGAACGCGACAAGGATGAATAAACACCCTTACCTAACCACATGAAAAGCCTCAGAAATGAGAATAATCCAAAAGCTGTTGCAGCACTGCAACGGCTTTTTTCGATATCATGAGTACCATGAGCTTAAACATACAACATCAAAATCAGCAACCGAACCTCCCCACCGGCGCTATCCTTAAGATCATCGCCGTCATTGCCGTCATCGGCGCCATCGTCCTTGTCGGGTCGTGGTCATTCCGAACTGTCCCCGCTGGACACGTCGGCGTCGCCACACTCTTTGGCAAGATACAAACCGAACCCTACGATGAAGGACTCCACTCTTTTATCAACCCGCTCTACAAATGGACCATCTATGATGTCCGCGAAAAAACACACTCCGAGAAAGCGGGTGTCCCTTCACAAGACCAACTCACCACCGACCTCGATGTCTCAGTCCAGTACCGCATCAACAAAGCCATGGCACCACAAATCCTCGGCGACACCGGCAACGTCGATCAAATGATCCAAGTCCACCTTGTCCCCAAAGTTCGCAGCCTCCTGCGTGAACAAGGTAAATCCATCAAACGCGCCGAAGACTTCTTCCTCGAAGAAACACAACAAAGCCTCCAAGATTCACTCTACACCGGACTCAGCGAATACCTCACCCCCAAGGGCATCGAAGTCAAAGCTGTCCTGCTTCGCGATATCCGTCTCCCACGTTTCATTACCCAAGCCATTGAGAAAAAGAAAGAACGCGAGCAAGCCGTCGAGCAACAAAAAGCGGAACTCGAACGCTTCCGCATGGAGCAACAAGAAAAAGTTGCCCTCGCCGAAGCCGAAAAGGCCGCCGCAAATTCAGAAGCTGAAAAACTCAAAGTCCTCGCCGACGCCAAAGCTTACGAGATCGAGCGCATCAACTCCGCCATCGCCAACAACCCCGCCTACATCCAACTCGAAGCACTCAAAGCTTTAGAGTCCATCTCCAAAGACCCCGCCGCCAAACTCTACTTCATGAGCGGCGACTCTCCCATGCCACTTCCCCTGATGCATATGGGTGATACCACCGCCAAAAATAAACTCGTCCCACGCACGGTTTCTGACCCACAGCGTTAAGGATGATCTAGGTATAAAATCACGACTCAAAAGCCGGCCAACTCAGCCGGCTTTTTTCGTGTAACATCAGGCTGGGCAACACGTACCAAATCGTTATACTTTTGACATGAATCAGCAGGCCGCGGGTGAAACAAAAACAAAACCGCTTTGGCGCAACGGTAGCTTCACACTTATGTGGACCAGTACCGCCGCTAGCGGCTTCGGCGACCGAATGATGATGCTTGCTGCCCTCGCACTCCTCGGTGGATGGGTCGGCGACGACCGCGTCAACGTACAAGCATCCGTCAACTTCTTCTTCTTCCTTCCATACATCATTCTCAGCGTTGCAGGCGGTTGGCTTGCCGACCATCTCCCCCGTAAATGGCTCATGCTCTTCTGTGATGAAGCACGTGGTCTACTCCTCCTTCTCGGCTTCTTCCTCATCGCACGCGCCAACGGCATCGCCGCAATACCTGAATCTGAATACTGGCAAATCTGGGGTATCGTCGCGCTCGTCGGAAGCATGGCCGCAATCTTCAACCCAACCCGCAACGCTTTTGTCCCGCAGATCGTTACCACTAAACAACTCCAACCCGCAAATGCCATCGTCCTTTCCCTCACCGTCATCGCTTCCATGATTGGTGTTGTCGTTGGCGGTCAAATCATTAACCCCGATGCCGTCGGCACCGTGCGACACGGCCTCTTCATGGGCGCGCTCTTCTACCTCATCTCAGGCACCTTCTTCGCCTTCATGAAGCCCCGCCCACACATCACCATCGCCGACACACAAGACCAGCCACGCAAACGATCCTTCAAACAAGGCATCACCTACATTACCACTCACCACAAAGTCCTCTTCCTCATCATCCTCAACATGATCATCTGGGCCGCCGCCATGGTCGTCTACAACGCGGTCATCTCTCTCACCAAACCGAGCTTCGGGCTTATTGCTCCCGACATGCCCCCTCAACAACAACAGCAAGTCTATACCTACCTCTCCGCCGCCATCGGACTCGGCATGCTCACTGGTGCAGGCGCTGTCGCATGGATTCGTACCCGCTACGAATCCGACATCGTTCTTCTCGGCGGCCTCATCTTCGCAGGATTCTGCTCCGTCTTCCTCGCACTCTCTCCCACCATCGCCATCGCACTCGCCATGGCATTCGGCGTGGGCTTCTTCGGCAATATGTCCATCATCTCCATGATGTCCATGCTCCAAACCATCACACCCAACTACATCCGTGGCAGAGTCATGGGCGTTAACGCCATGCTCAACACACTCACCAACGTCACCGTCAACCTTGTCATCTGGCAACTCCCCGACGCAGACATCCTCGTCGTAAATAGTCTCTACGTCTTCGGCGCCATCCTCATCCTCTGCGGCATCATCGGCCTCTACAAAAAGCTCCCTACCGGCCCACTCCCACACCCTCTCATGAACGCACTCATCCGCATCTGCCGCATCTATTCCCTCGTCTGGTTTAGACTCAAATGGGAAGGCCGCGAAAACATCCCCATGCAAGGCGCCGCAATTATCGCCTCGAACCACACCATCGCCACCGACCCCTTCCTCATCCAAAGCTGCTCTCCACGCTTCATCACATGGATCATGCTCGAATCTTACCGCTTCCGCATCATGGAATGGTTCTGGAAACTCATCACTCCCATCTTCATCACCGACAACGGCTCCGACTCCGTCAAACTACGATCCGTTCTCGCAAGACTCAAAGAAGGCGAATGCATCGGCATCTTCCCCGAAGGCAAACTCCAGCGTAAAGTCCGTCGACTTGCTGAATTCCAACCCGGAATCGCACTCCTTGCTCGCAAAACCGGCGCGCCCATCATACCCACTTGGATCGAAGGCACTGCCCGTAAACAAAATATGCTCCTCCATTTCTTCACTCCCTGCCGCGCCACGGTTCGCTTTGGCAAGCCGATCCACATCCCACCGCAAATGAAGCGCGACGACATTCTTGAATTTATTGAATCACATATGCGTTCTCTTGCTACCGAACCCGAAGACCCTGCCCCTGAAATCAGCGGCAATCTTCAATCCGTCACCTAATTCTTTCGACAAAATCTTTCTCGATTGGGAGATCTTTCATGGCACGCGCCGTCACACTCTTTACCGGACAATGGGCCGATCTGAAATTCACTGAAATCTGTAAGCAAGCATCAGCATTTGGCTACGACGGACTCGAACTCGCCTGCTGGGGCGATCACTTCGATGTTGATCAAGCTGCGAAAAGTGACAAATACTGCAAAAACCGGTGGGAGATTCTTTCTGACCACGGGCTATCCGCCTACGCCATATCCAACCATCTCGTTGGGCAGGCTGTTTGTGATCTCATCGACGAAAGACACAAAGAAATCCTCCCCGCTGATGTCTGGGGTGACGGTGAACCCGAAAGCGTCCGCAAACGCGCCGCCAAAAAACTTATTACTACCGCCAAAGCCTGCCGCCGCTTCATGAACAATAAGCCTGGCCGCAAAAACAAAGATGATTTTCCCGCTGTCGTTAATGGCTTCACCGGCTCAAGCATCTGGCACACCATCTACGCCTTCCCGCCTACCTCGCAAAAATTCTGGGATAAAGGCTTCAAAGATTTCGCAAAGCGATTCACACCTATCCTGAATGCCTTTGACAAACAAAATGTCAATTTTGCACTCGAAGTCCATCCAACTGAAATCGCTTTCGACATCGTCACCGCCGAGCGTGCACTTGCAGCAGTCAACCACCACAAGCGTTTTGGCTTCAACTACGACCCCTCGCATCTCGCCTACCAAGGCGTTGACTACGTCCGCTTTATCCGTCAATTCGCCGACCGTATTTATCACGCACACATGAAGGATGTCTGGTGGGGTCATGGCGACGGCACCATTGGCGTGTTCGGTGGGCACACAGACTTTGCGAACCCCAGCAGATACTGGGATTTCCGATCACTCGGTCACGGCGACATTGAATTCGAAGATATCATCGTCGCCCTCAACGACATCGGCTACGCCGGCCCACTCAGCGTCGAATGGGAAGACTCCCGCATGGACCGCGAGCACGGCGCCACTGAAGCCTGCGACTTTGTCCGTGCGATCGACTTCAAGCCGTCCAATATCGCCTTTGACGCACAGTTCGACCGCTAAAACTTCCAGATTGTCTTCGTGCTGCAAATATTGGCTCGATAACTGCCAAACATGCGAATCACGCCCAGCAATACTCGGCAACACGACCTCTGCAAGGTAAAATTCAATTATGAATACCGCATGTTTCCAAGTTATGACTGTACTCGCACAAAGCGGCAAAACGGTGCCTCCACCAAATGATTCATCCTACTTTTTTCTGGTATGGGGTATCATTCTCATCGGCATTGCGATGGTGTTGTTTGTGTTGGAGGTGTTACTCCCTACCGCAGGGATCATCGCACTCTTGTCCGGCTTATGTCTGATTGGTGGGATCGTGATGTTGTTTGGTTTCAATACCACCGTCGGCCTGATCGGCTGCGCACTGACACTGCTCGCGCTACCGTTCTTATTCGGATTTGCAATTAAGATTTGGCCACATACCTTCATCGCCAAAATGATCACACTGAAAAATGAAACCAACCGTTCTGAAGAACTCGATTTACCCGTATCCGGAACAGACATTCAACAAGGCATGAAAGGCACCGCGCTTACACCACTGCGACCTGTTGGCACGTGCCTCATCGAAGGTGAGCGTGAAGAATGCATCGCGAACGCTGGGATCATTGAAAAAGGTGCTGAAATTGAGGTCGTGCTCGTCGACGGTATGCAAATCAAAGTCAAAGCAATCACGCCAGAACCAACAGCCTAATGCCAATATCTTAAATCCAGCAAACCGTGTACAAAAAACAACCCCTCAAGTACGAGGGGTTTGTTGTTATCTCTTGTGATTTTCTATGACAGAATCAGGAAGCCATCGCTTCGGCGCGCTCTCGCGTGGAACCGACATCATTGATACGGATGCCGAAATTCTCTCCAACCTTGACCGCACTGCCTTCACCAACAATCTTGTTGTTAACGAGTAGCTCAAGACGTTCATCTGACCCTTTTTCCAACTCAAGGATCGCGCCAGGTGCGAGCGTGAGAATCTCGTCCATAGTAATACGGCGGCCGCCGATCTGAACAATCACGGGCACTTTCAGCTTCAGGATGGTTTTTACATCCGTGGACATAGCTGTATGTTTATCGACGTTCTCCATCGGCAACCTGCAACACACTCCGATAACCGCATGCGGACGTTCACATCACGATGCGATCGCGTTCACGAATCTGGTGAAACACAGGCTGCCCCCCAGTAACATAACTTCTTACTGAACAACATATTCAGCATACCTACCCTCGTCCTCCCCTGTTTGCGAACGCTGGCGATGCGTCTGCAGACCTATATTCTATCGGTCAATTCGGCACGCTAAGTGCAAACCCCGCGTCGAATTACTTGCCGCCATCAGCAAAGGCACACTCTGCGAGATCAATCGCCTTCGCTAGTGCTGCCGCTTTGTTGACCGTTTCCTGATGCTCTGCATCTGGGTCTGAGTCATACACGATCCCACCGCCGGCTTGTAGGTGTACCTGCCACCTGCCCGCACTCTGATCCCGTGTCACGACCATGGTCCGCAGTGCGATCGCCATGTCCATGTCCCCGGTGAAGTTCACGTACCCTGCTGCCCCGGCATACGGGCCACGACGCGTTTTTTCCAGCTCATCGATAATCTGCATCGCCCGTACCTTCGGTGCGCCACTCACTGTTCCTACCGGCAACGACATCCGCAGCGCATCCCAACAATCACGTCCCTCATGCAGCTTCCCAGTTACCGTCGAACTGATATGCATCACATGCGAGTAGCGCTCGATCTCCAGCACGGCGGGCAACTCCACCGAACCTGCCTCGGCAATCCGCCCCACATCGTTGCGCCCCAGATCCACCAACATCACATGCTCTGCAATCTCCTTCGGATCAGAAAGTAGATCTCTTTCCAAGGCTTGATCTTCATCATGCGTGCTGCCACGTTTGCGTGTTCCCGCCAACGGGCGATTGGTTACCTCACCATCTTTCACATGGCACAAAATCTCCGGCGATGAACCTACCAACATCGCACCTTCAATCTGTAAATAAAACATATACGGCGAAGGATTCACCACTCTAAGCGCACGATAGATATCAAACGGATCAGCTTGCGTGCCAATCTCAAAACGCTGCGATGGGACAATCTGAAAAGCATCGCCGGCCTTGATATATTCTTTAGCTTTTTCAACCGCTTCTTGATAACCACCATCACCGAGCGAACTGATCGGCAACTTACGCGGCGGCGAACTCAAATCAATATGCCCGCCCGAAAGCAAACCTGTTTCCGTGCTTTCAATCAGGGCATGGCCGGTGAGCTTATGAGTAACTTGATCGAGTTGCGCAACACCTGCTTCATAGGCTTTGCGGATCGAACTGTACTCATCAACCAACACATGTGTGATGACAAGAATCACCTTCTGTACGTGGTCGAAAGCGACCAAATCGTTGTAGAGCTGCAGATGTAGGTCCGGCAGATCACGATCATCCTCTGGCGGATTGCTTAGCTTTTCGGGTTCGAGATAACGAACTGTGTCATAGCCGACAAGACCCACCCAGCCGCCGGTGAAATCCGGGAGCTTCATCGCCTCAGGCGGATCGATGAGTTTCCAGCTTCCCGTAAGCCTGCGAGCTTCCATCAGTGGGTCATCACTCTCAAACTGGCGAGACAACCCCATCCCAGCATGATCACGAATCTCCATGTCATATCGGCGAGCCACAATCTCAACCATCGGCTGCGAACCGATGAAGCTGTAGCGCCCGATACGATCCCCATCAACCACAGATTCAAAAAGGAAACTTGGCGCCTCACGCGGCTCGTCACGAACCAGTCTGCGATAAGCCAAAACAGGTGTCAGCGCATCACTGAACAAACGACGGCACATCGGCACGAGGCGTTTTTGCTCAACCTCGCATTCCTGTTGGGCCATCGCCTCGAAAGTCTCAAAATCAGGTAATTGGTAGGACATGATTCGATCCAGATTGACAAGATGAATGTTCAAGAATTCAGCAGCACCGTAATACTGCATAACAAAAGTGCAGGGCTTAACCTTGCCAGTAAACCTGCCAGAACACTTTCAATCTGAGCAAACGCTGTGCCATCACTGGAATCAATCCTGTAACCATGAAGTCGCGGATCGCATTGAAGACGCCCCGAAAGAATCCCCCCGCCTTGTTTCCTATTCTATCAGAAAACCATGATCAATCGTCGAGAGTTTCGCTCTCAATGTTGGCTGCCTCGCCTTTGAGTTTCTTCTCAACATAGCGCTTCAGCCAACTTTCCCAGGTCTTACCTGCGGCAGGGTCTTTACCGGAAAAAGTGAGCTTAGCGATTTCGCTGTAGAGCAGCCTCTGCTCGGCTTCACCCTTGAGCATCATCGTCGCATACGGCTTAGCGGCTTCGCCATCCCGGTTATAAAGATAGCCCGTAAAAGACTGACCGGACGTGGTTTCTATGGTAACATCACCTCGGTAGTCGAACGCCAGGTCCACCGCTTTGCGGCGCATCGTGTCGTCGGTCAGTGGCGGGATTTGCCCTTCCAACGACTCGGACGTGGTCTGTTTGTTCTGATCTTCCGGGGTTTGTGGGGGATTCTGTTCGCTCATGGGAGATAGTTTATCCCGTTCGGCTAATGTCCGCATCCCAGCCGCCCGAAACCCTCCATATGACGCACCTTAGGGCCACACGACGATGAATATCAACCGCTTTTTCGCCCATCACAAGATCTCAGATAACCCCTTTGCTGCAGAAGAAGCGGGGCTGGACCCGGTTTTCAACAAACTCATCAGCAAGCCACCCATCCATCCGGATTTCCACAAAATCCTCGGCCCGCTCGATACCCCTTCTACCTCCATCGTCTTCGGCGAGAAAGGTTCGGGCAAAACCGCCATCCGTCTCCAGATCGAAGAACAAATCCAGGAACACAATGCAGCACAAACTAGCGGACGCGTTCTAGCCGTCACATATGACGACCTGAATCCACTGCTGGATAACCTCCTGAGGCGCCGCCGCCAAAACGCCAAAGCTGTCCTTGAAAACTTCCGACTCGAAGACCATCAAGACGCGATCCTCTCTCTCGCGGTGACGCAGCTGGTCAATAACCTGACTCACGACAAATCAGTACCAACCAATCCCGATCAAAAGAAAAAACGTAATCTGCGCAAACGTCTCTCTCGGCAACAGCGAGCTGATCTTGCGGTACTTGCAGCGTTGTACGATCAACCTGTTACAGGCTCGTCATTGGTGCGATGGACCAAGCTCGCGGGCTCATTACGTGTCACAAGATTGATCCGATCAAGCGCGATGCTAGTGCTGGCTATTGTCATGACACTGGTCGCCCTTGGATTTTGGGGCACATTTCAGTTTATGGAAGAACCGCCAATCTGGGTCTTGCCCGCATTGGGCATTTCACTAGCTGGCGCGATCTCGCTTTGGGGCTGGCTCGTGTTCACACAATTCACCTCGTGGAACCTCTCGCGCAAAGTGCGAAGGGAAATGCCCGCGATCAATCACACCGGCTCTGAGTTACGACAGATGCTCTTGTCGCTCAGCCCCAGTGACCTGCAACATCAACCCTTCCCACTACCATCACCAGATGATGGCAACTTATCCGACGCACGGTATCAACTCACCCGTCGCCTCATTAACATCATCCGCCAACTCGATTACGCCGGCATGATGGTCTTGCTTGACCGTCTTGATGAACCCACACTCGTCTCTGGTGACGCTGACAAAATGCAGGCCATTCTCCGCCCAATGCTCGATAACAAGTTCCTCAAACAAGATCATGTTGGCATTAAGCTCTTGCTCCCGCTTGAACTGCATTACGCCATCCGCCGCGAGTCTGCCGAGTTTTTCCAACGAGCCCGCCTCGACAAACAGTCCATGATCGAACGCCTGAACTGGTCCGGCTCCACACTCTATGATTTATGTAACACACGGCTAAAACTTTGCATGACATCTGATAGCGCCGATGCAGAATCAAAAGAAACCTCTTTGATTGATCTCTTTGCTGAGGATGTCAGCCGCGAGATGATCATTGATGCTTTGGATCAGATGCACCAGCCGCGTGACGCTTTCAAGTTCATCTATGCCGTGATACAAGAACATTGCCGCCTTGTCTCAGATGAAGATCAAAACTTCAGAATCGCCAAGCTTACACTAGACACTATCCGACGGGCACAGGCTCAACGCGTACAAGAATTCTCGCGCGGACTGGCTCCCGGCTAAGCACACAGATTTTTCTTAGCCACCCCCGAAAACCAGAAGTTTCATAAAAATGCTTGCTACTTAGTGCAATTGGGTTTTATCATAAGTGCACGGTTTTTGTGCATCAGTGCTCGGATGCATCATTTTCATGCAGATCAAGGATGATCACCCATGCCTGTTTTTGACTTCATCACGTCTTTTTTTCGTATAACCAGCGTATTTGGGTATCTGTTTCTCCTCATGCCTGTTCTGGCATGGCTATTGCATTTGCACTTACGTGTAGCGTACCGTGTTGCCGCCATCCGTACGGTAGGTATGCTCTGATTGGGTCCACTCTTTTTATGATTAGGAGTAAACGATGAACTTCACGGATATCAAAACAACACGCTTGCTGGCCATGTCATTGGCCGCCGCAACCTGCCTTAGCTCCGCTGTGTTCGCACAGGAATACAAGCAGGAGGACGAGCAACTCATTCCAACATTCCGTCCCGGCGAGAACCTCTCCTTCGAGGCAGGCATTGATGTCACCACGGCTTACTTTTACCGTGGTATCTCACAAGGTCGACAGAACTATACGGGTGCTATCATCCAGCCATACGCCAGCTTAGACCTCGGCCTTTACGACGATGAAACCGTCACCGTCAACGGGCACATCGCCACATGGAACAGCTTCAGCACCATGAACCGTCCTGCGGGCAACAACAACGCATGGTATGAATCTGACATCGCCATCGGCTTCACCATCGGCCTACCCAAAGATAACCTCGCACTCGACGTCACCTACATTTGGCTTGAAAACCCACAAGGCGGCGCAGAGTTTAACCAGGAAATCGATATCTCACTCGCTTACGACGACTCCGAATTCTGGAGCACCGTCGCGGAAACCAAAGACATCCCCGGCTTCGAAGGCTTCCAACCCTACGCTCTCCTCGCCTATGAAACCAGTGGTGCAGCAGACGCGATCGCTGAAGATAGCGGCGTCTACCTTGAGTTCGGCATCGAACCATCCATGACACTGATCGATTCTAAAACATTGCCGATCACATTTTCACTTCCGGCACATGTCGGACTCAACGTCAGCAACTACTATCAAACCGCACCTGGCGATGACAGTGATTTCTTTGGCTACCTCGATGTGGGTGCGAAGCTTTCCGCACCGATGACTTTCATACCAAAAGAATACGGCAACTGGGATATGTACGTTGGTGTTGACTTCCTGATCTTCTCTGATCAACTCCGCGAAATCTCAAGTGCTGCCGGCACCGGTAACTCCACCGTCCAAGTCATCGGCACCTTCGGTATGAGCATGAGCTTCTAATAACCATTTTACTTATCTCCATTCAACACGATGTTCGAAAGGAGGTCATACAAAATCAATTCGTAATCATGTACACTGGGCCTTGGTTTCAAGGCCCTTTTTATTACCTATCTATCAATGTCAACCACGGCTCAAGACAGCCCCTCGGCGCATCCGATATCAAAAAAGCATACCGACCCACCCGTAGAAGGATCGCTCTGATGAAGATTGCGCACATCACCGACATACACCTCCGACAGCATATCCCTGGCAACGTTGCGCTCGCTGAACGCCAGGTCCGCCGCATGCCAGAACTATTCCCGCAAGCTCTTAAGCAGATACAAGATTGCCAACCTGACATTCTCATTATCACTGGCGATCTTCTTGATGCTCCACTGAGTTGGATCGATGCAGATAAACTTGGCAATCTTGAAGAAGAAAATCGCGAAGCAGCTTTACAAGATTATCGCCTACTCTATGAGATACTTGAAGATCAAGATCTGCCGTATGTAGTACTAGCTGGTAACCATGACTTACAAAGCGCGATGTGGAATGTCTTTCCGCAAAAAGATACTGTTCATTGCGATGGTTTTGATTTCCATCTGTTTCACGATGACGAAACCGAAAACCACATGCCGCAGCGTCTCGACGATCAACTCGAAAGGTTTGAAGCCACACTTGAAACACACGACGAATCTCCACAGATTCATGTCCAACACTACGTGCTCACGCCATCCATCCATGAAGGCTATCCACACTCATACAAACACGACCGGACACACACGCAAAAAATTGATGATTCCGGACGTGTGATCCTTAGCCTGTCCGGCCACTTCCACCCAGGTACCGAACTCATTCATCTCAAAAATACCTATTTCACCACTGGACCAGCCTTCTGTGTTGCACCCTTCCCCTACCGTATCTATGAGATTGATGACAAACATGTCACCATGCAACAGTTCGATCTCGGTATAGACTAATGATCGATTAGACATCTCACGCCACATACATTACGCACCGAGATACTTGGCGTAGATCCCCTTCGCTTCCGCTGCATCTGTCGTCCCCTTCACCAGTGCTCGCCCGTCTGCAAACACGATCAATTCATACCCCTTGCCCTGTTCCTGAAGCTTCGTACGAAGCATAAAACCGTTGGACGAAACATCACTCACATCGGAAAGCCTTTTCGATATTTGCTCAAAATCAATTTTGATTGCTCCACGCTTTCCTCCCGGATAAACCTGCACTGCGTCCCGTCCGCACAGACTCGTCGTTCGACTGCCAAACTTCCCATCAAGAAATTCAAATTCGCGTTCACCACAACAAACGCAATCATCTTCCCCCGCAAGTGCCGACACATCAATCTGCCCGATACGGTTTGACCACACGTCTACATGCAACATTTTTCGGTTCACCGCAAACCAGTTGCCGGTCAAAATCTTGATTACTTCGGCGCACTGCCAATTCGCCATCAGACCTACCATTGGTCCTAGCACGCCCGCCGTATCACACGTTGGCATACTTCCCGGTGCTGGCATGTCACTCTGAATGCACCGCACACATGGCCCCTCTTCTCTCACTTCTTCCCAGGCACTCTTACCACTCTCAGTCCTCGGTAGCACCACATACCCCGTTCCGCTCGTCGCTACTGCTCCGGCATAGACATACGGCTTCCCCATCATCACCGCCACATCATTGAGTAAATACCTTGTCTCAAAATTATCCAACCCATCCACAATCAGATCAATCTCTCGCCCCTCGCAGTCCGGCCAATCCCCCGACATAATATCTTCAACATTCTCGTGGTTGATATCCGCCACCACCGCCTGCACTAACACCGTGCTGTTAATCACCTCCAACTTACGTTTCGCCGCCACAGCTTTTGGCAAACTATCCCGCGCATCCGCTTCATCAAAAAGTACCTGCCGCTGCAGATTGGTCTCTTCAACATAATCCCTATCTACCACCACCAGTTCGCCCACCCCCGCCCGGCAGAGCATATTTGCAATCATACCGCCGAGCGCACCGCACCCCGCCACGAGTACACGCGCTTGCCCCAGCTTTTGCTGACCTTCTTTGCCAATCCCACCCAACAACATCTGCCGCTGATATCTATCCATGTTCATAACTCAATCATACCCACCAACATCCCGCACGAGCAATCCAGCCTCATGACCGCAGATTTTAACTAATCAAATAAATGCATAGTTATTTGTTGACCTCCCCAATAAAACAGAGTACTCTGCATCACAGAGTTTCTTGCCCAAATACCGATATGTTTAACATACTGACACTAGGAGATCACGCTGTGGAAATGAACGCAGATGATGCAAAACGCGCCTTAGGCGATATCGAATATGTCATGAAACAGGTCAAAGGACGATTAAGTGCAGGCCCAACGGGCAATATCCTCATGGTGTGGGGCGCCGTCTGGATCACATGCTTTGCACTGCCATACTGGCTTCCTCAATGGGCCTTCACAGGCTGGATGATTGGAAACTCACTTGGAATCCTCTGCACCACCATATTTGTGATTCTCGATGCCCGTAAGAGAAAGATTGTAAGCAATGAAATGAAACAAATAAGCTTGCGTATCGGATGGGCCTGGGGCAGCCTTTTTATTTTCTTGTTTTTCATGATGGCGATTATTTCGCCGCTTAACTGGCCTGAGGAAAGCGCCGTCCTCGTCATCATGCTCATGTTTATGTACGTCATCATGGGATTATGGCTACGAGCTACTTTCCTTTTCGCCGTCGGCTGGTTTATTGCAATAGCTGCATGTCTCGGCTATTTCTTAATGAAGTGGGGTTGGCTCGGTGATATGCGAAACTACACGCTCTGGCTTGCTCTGATTTGTGGCGGCACCTTGTTTACTAGCGGCTTCTACATAAAACGACGCTGGAGCCCCACATGAGCGATCTCGACAAAATCATCCATCAGCCCGCACGACTCAAAGTGATGGCCACGCTCAGCGCCCTACCAAATGATGCAGAAGCGGACTTTGTTTTTGTGCGAGATGAACTCGGCATGACCGATGGCAACCTCGGATCGCACCTTTCCAAGCTTGAAACCGCAGGTTACATCAAGCTTAAAAAAGCCTTTGAAAACAGGAAGCCCCGCACCTATATCAAGATGACCGCCAAAGGCCGGGACCGATTTGAAACACATGTCACCACCCTACGCCAAATCCTTGGCCAGTAACACGAAACTCGATCTATACAAAAACGCTCCTGACTCAATCGAATCAGGAGCGTTTGTTATGCGTACTGCCCCGCCGCTACAAGGCCGACGTTCCCACGTCACCGAGCGGACAAGACAGTCTTCGTTCAAAAACACATTACCATGCGAAGTGAGCGAACGCCTTGTTGGCTTCAGCCATACGGTGCGTCTGGTCACGAGTATTCATGGCTTTCCCTTCACCCTTGCTTGCATCAAGCAGTTCACGAGCGAGACGCTGCGCCATCGGCTTGCCACGGTCAGCACGGGCAGCGGTGATGATCCAACGAAATGCCAAACTCTGCTGACGCTTTTTGTTCACCTGCATCGGCACCTGATAGTTGGTACCACCGACACGCTTGGATCGTACTTCAACCGAAGGACGCACATTATCCAAAGCCATGTGAAAGATCTCAATCGCTTCAGGCTTACCCTTGGTGCGTTTTTCAATCTCATCAAAGGCATCGTAAACCACACGCTGCGCGACTGACTTTTTGCCATCCTGCATGATGCAGTTAATAAAACGAGACAAAACCTTATCCTTAAATTTAGGATCTGGTTTTAGTTGCTCTTCACTTTTTGTAATTCTTCCAGCCATTTTTTTCCTTTCGGCTCATCCATCATGCGTTTGCATGATCTTGTTCACCGGCCCGCGTTGCACGGGCCAATTACTTGCCATAACTGCTTCTGATCAAAAAGCAGGCCTACTGTCAGCCTGCCTTTTTATTTGTCACTCAGTTATGAGTCCTCCAAAGTCTAATCTTTCGATTAGCCCTTCGGCTTCTTCACGCCATACTTTGAACGGCCCTGCTTGCGGTTGTCCACACCAAGACAGTCCAAAGCGCCGCGAACCACGTGGTAACGCACACCGGGAAGGTCGCGAACACGGCCGCCACGAACCAGCACGATGCTGTGTTCCTGAAGATTGTGTCCTTCACCACCGATGTAGGCTGTGATCTCTTTACCATTGCTAAGACGCACACGGGCCACTTTACGCAAAGCGGAGTTAGGCTTCTTAGGTGTCACGGTCTTGACCTGGAGACACACCCCGCGACGTTGCGGACATGCATCCAAATCCTTGACCTTCGACTTGGCCTTAGGGGTCACACGTGGATTTCGTACGAGTTGATTAATTGTTGGCATATTTCTTCTCTAAAATTCCGGTTCGATCGAGCCGGGCATTATATCCACGGTCACACCATCTTTGCAAATCCGAGGCCACACCGTCACCTGCTACGCCGCTTAATTGTGGAATCCTGCTTTTCCGCAACCTCAACGCCACCATCGTATCCAGCTAAACCCCACCAAACAATGAACTTAAATCATCCTTCTATGGCATCTTCTAGCATCCGCTCCAGCTCATCTACATGCCGTCGCATAGATAGTTCATCGTGAATCCCTCCACACGCCGCCCTCATCACCTCATAGCGATCTAACTTCATCACCTCAATCATCGCTTCGGCATACCCCGCGACATCGCCCGGATCATCCACCACAAAGCCTCTCAGTGGCTGGCCATCCACGTCCCGCAACCAGTCACTCGCCCCATTAAAGCCCGAACTAATCGCCGGGCGCCCCATCATCAAACTCTCGATCACAACCTTGCTCGACGGATCATAAAACGTTGGATGCACCAAGGCATCACACGCAGCAAACATCGCTGGCATCTCCGCCGTCTCTCCCACTAACCTCACATGCTCCCGCACCCCCTTCGACGCGATCAATTCCTGTTCGCCCCAGCCATATTTCCCCACCAAAAGTACAGTGGGATGCTCCCCCCATTCCACTAATAGCCGCGTCGCCTCGACCACAGTCCCAAAACCCTTCAGCTTCGGATTCTGTGCCGCAAACAGATAAACACCTGTTGTATCACCCGGCACATTGAACTGCTTGCGCACGGCATCCCGCCACATCTGCTTCTGCTCCTCACTTACCTCTGGCATCGCCGCCGCATTTCGCACCACTACGATACGATCACTTGCCACCCCATAATGATCACGTAATTGCCGCACCACATACTCACTTACCGCCGCAACCTTTTTCACCCTCTCGTCATTTAAATGCTTCTTCTCAAGCGAAAGCAATAACCGTTGTTTCGCATTTAGCCCCACCATCAGCCGCTTCCAACCACGCTTTAACCCATTACCACGAATCGCAATATTTCGCTCCAGTGTCTCCCGTACCGTCCCACCTCGCGGCTGCATCACAGCCCCCCACGCCGCCATGGACACCGATAAACTCGTGTCATAATCGCCCTCTTCTAACTGATGATTAGACCACTTAGCAAACCTCGCTAGCCGCATCGCACCGCTCGACTTTTTCTCCGTCATATAAATCGTTTTCACACCCGCCGCTTCCCCCTCACCTTCCTTTCCCGACCCCGCAAGCACATTTACCTCATGCCCTCGCTTCACCAATTCTCCCGCAATTTCACTTGTCGATCGCTCCATCCCGCCACTCGCAGGATCAAAATGCTCTATCACAATCGCGATCTTCATGGAACAATTCCCTTTGCCATCTCACTGATGACCAGATGCCTATTCAGCGATTAGACCCTCGCGCTTAGTAGCTCCCTACTCGCCTTCACAACCTCATCCACACTAATCCGGTGCATGCACTTACCGCTCTTCGCCCACTTCTCTTTCAAACACACCTCGCAAATCCCATCCGCAACAATCTCTCGTTCATGCTCAAAATCAATCGTCGTCCACTCCGGCCCCGTCGGACCAAACAACGTCACTACCGGCGTACCCATCGCCGCAGCAATATGGCGCGGCCCCGTATCATTCGTCACCATCAACGCACTTTTCTTCACCACACTCTTCAGTAATCGCAGATTCATCCCCCTCTCCGCAAGATTGATCACCTCACCCTTCGCCGTATCCACCACCGCTTTCAAAATCTCGCGCTCACCCGGCGATCCCGTCACCGCAACCTTCACATCCCCCTCTTCCATCAGCACATCTGCCACCGCCGCAAAACGCGCCGGCTCCCAGCGCTTCATCAACTTCTGCGCCCCCGGATTCAACAACACCAACCGATCACCACTCGCCGCATCAATCCCTACATCCTTAAAAATCTCATCCACGCGCACATCATCTTCTGCACGCGTAAACAGCGCCATCTCACCACTCGGATGACCCGCCCCCAAAAACCGCACGATCCCCAAGTAATAATCCAGCGTTGGCACCGGCACAAACCCCCCCACTCCCTTCCGTGGAATCATCCGATCCGACAACAAAAACCCACGCCCATCCCGTTCATACCCCACAATCCGATTACACCCCGCCATCTTCGCCACCAGCGCCGACTTAAAACTGTTCGGCAAAAGCACCGCCATATCGAACCGGCCCCGCGACAATCTTCTCGCCAACCCCACCACGTCTCCCCGCCGTCCGTCACCTTTTTTCCCTTTACGTTTTGGCCGTACCGTGACCACGCGATCCACCCACGGCAAGTCCTGCACAATCGGTTTCACATTCACACGCACCAGTGCCGTAATCCGCGCATCCGGATATAGCTCTCGCAGCCCACGAAGCGCCGGCGTTGCCATCACACAATCACCCAACCACGTCGGCATGTAAACCAGAAGCCGCTTTACCACTTTGTCTTGAGCCGTCTTCATATCCACAAAAGTATAACACCACCCTCCCCCCCCTGCGCGTCACACCTTTCATCGTAATCCTTCACCCATCACATGCGCAAGGATAACACGCCTCCATAAAGACCATCGCTTCTACATCACAAATAAAGCATTCCTCACCACGGGGATTTGCTATCGTAAATCTAACTATTTCCGCCCAATCAGCAGCATCACAATTGTCCCCAACTCAATCATTACACCCACACCAATCCATTTCACAAAATACTCGATGTTCCCCGCGCCCATCCACAACCCACCCACTAAACACAATACCGCGATCATCTGTAACACCACTGCAAACATCTTTAGTGATGTCATTTCATCTACCCCGCGCAATTGCCGTACTTCTTTCAAAATCTGACGCAGCGTCTGCTCACTCTCACCCGAAGCCTGAATCACTGTGCGCACTTTCTCTTCACCGCCATCCACAGGATTTGCTGCCTTTTCTCGTCTTGTCGCTTCTTCTTCAGCCCGCTTAACCGACGCTTTTAGCGCTGCCTCACGAGCCTCTGCCTTACGAATCGCCTCCTGAATTACCTCCTGTGGATCGTGGCTCCCACCATCTTTATGCGTCTCATCTATTTTTTGTTTAGACGTCTTTGCCACGGATTCCTTGTCAGATTTTTCCTTGGGCATCACAACATCATCCCCTTTCCCCTGATGTTCTTTCCCACATAATCGTGCTGGCTTCTTCACCCAACCCCGATCATCATCACCTTCTTCCTGCACTGACCAAGGCTTAAACGGTCGCGCACCTCCACCCTTCTCTTCCTTCCCCTTATCCTTCACTGCCTCCGATGTCGT
Organism: Poriferisphaera sp. WC338; assembly: GCF_050931845.1. Taxonomy (GTDB): domain Bacteria; phylum Planctomycetota; class Phycisphaerae; order Phycisphaerales; family Phycisphaeraceae; genus Poriferisphaera. The sequence goes on along the minus strand of NZ_CP194516.1, from coordinate 1,534,048 downwards.
ATCATTTTCTTTTTTTTGCTTTTTTGCCGGCGTCTTTTGCAGTTTCGCCACCGCCGCCGCGTCCCACCGCTTTCCACTACTCTTCTTGATCTCATCCCCTGTCTCGGGCTTCCGTTGCTGCGCAATCACACGTACTGCTTCCACCACGTTCTTCGCCATAAAATCTGGCTTGATCCCACCCGCCGAATCAGTCTCTTCACCTGCGACAACATCCTTCACCCCTACATCGTCTACCGTCACACCCTCCATCTGACTGATCGTCAGTGGCGCCAATCTGTCGGCATCCGCACGAATCAAAACTGTCCGCGTCCCCGCTGCAGCGCCTGCCTGCACATCGCGCATCTGATCTCCCACCATCCAGCTCTGTGACAAATCCAACCCCAAATCTTCCGCCGCCTCCAGTAACATCCCCGGCTGAGGCTTCCGCGTCACATGTTCTTTCTTATACTTCTTCAATTTCCCTTGCGGGTGGTATGGACAATAGTAATACGCATCAACAAGCGCCCCACTCGTCTGCGCCGCAAGCAATTCGCTCATCCGTTGATGCACTGCCACCACATCATCTTCCCCGTACTTCCCGCGCGCTACTCCCCCCTGATTCGTCACCACCACAATCATGTAACCAAGTCCCCGTAGCGACGCAATCGCGCTCGCCGCCCCTTGAATCAATTCGACCTCTTCAGGATCCCCCAAATCCCCACTGTTATGAATCAAAGTGTCATCACGATCCAGAAACACCGCCGCCTTCAGTCGCTTCTGTCGCAACTTTTTCTCACCACCCACGACATGTTCATCGCGTTTCTCGTTCACCATCTATCCATCAGTTAGACATCAGATTCACAATCATTTCGCCACTCCGAAAATGGCTAGCCCTGTCGCCGCTGGATCTCTGCCTTGATCACGCGCGCCGCTTCGACCACAGTCTCTTCCAAAATATCATTCGTCAAAAACACATCGTAGATCCCACATTCTTTTGCACGTGCAATCTCAGCTTTGCTCTTGGCGAACCGTCGCATAATAACGTCCTCAGACTCTCGCTGTCGGCTTTTCAGTCGCCGCAACAGTTCTTCCTCACTTGGTGGAAGCACAAACACTGCAAATGCGTCTGCCATATTTTCTTTTACCTGCGCCGCCCCTTCCACATCAATCTCCAGAATCACCGCCTTCCCCTCATTAAGCATTTTCTCCACTGGTTCCCGTGGAGTGCCGTACCAATTACCAAACACCTCCGCACACTCTAGAAGCTCCCCAGCTTCCTTCGCTTTTAAAAACGCCGACTCACCTATAAAATAATAATCTCGCCCTTCGACATCCGCATGCGTCTTTTCACGTGTTGTCATCGACACACTAAAACTCGCCCCCAATTCTTTCTCTACATGATGCGTAATCGTCGTTTTCCCCACACCGCTCGGGCCACTGATAATCAGCAGAACACCACGCCCCGTTTTTTTCCCACCATCACTGCCATCCTGACCTTCATCACACATCTGACTTGCATCCTGTCCTTGCTCGTTCTCATCCTGTACGACAGCCTGATCCATTCTCGGTTCCTTCCTCTGCTTGAGTGCCCCCATCATACCAACAACACCCCACCTACAGGCACTATACCGCCGGTTTATTTTGCCGACGCCCCGGTTGTCAAAAACAATGTCGCCATCCGCACCGCTAATCCATTGGTCACTTGCTCCAGTACCGTACTTTGTGGTCCGTCCGCTACCGAACTCTCAATCTCTAACCCTCGATTCATCGGCCCCGGATGCATCACCAATAGCCCTTTTTTCCCCTGCTTCAATCGCGCCGACGTTAAGCCATACAATGCAGCATACTCACGCTTACTTGCAAACGCTTGACTGTCCAACCGCTCGAACTGCACCCGCAACATATTCACCACATCAGCTCGCGTCAGCGCTTCATCTAAACTGTGTGTAATCTCACATCCCATCTCCCGAAATGTTCCCGGCACAAGCGTCGGCGGCCCCACCAACAATACTTCTGCGCCAAGCTTCTTCAAACATCGGATATTCGATCGCGCCACTCGGCTATGCGCTATATCACCCACAATAGCCACCGTCATTCCGGTGAAATCATAACTGTCCCGCAACCCCTTCCGCTGCGCAATCGTATAAGCATCAAGCAACGCCTGCGTCGGATGCGCATGTTGCCCATCTCCTGCATTAATTACCGAGCAATCCACCGACTGCGCGAGCTGCACCGCTGCACCACTCAAATGATGACGACATACAATCGCATCTACCCCCATCGCTTCAATCGTTCTTGCTGTATCCCGTAGCGTCTCGCCCTTACTTGTACTTGATCCCTTCCCTGAAAAATCCAGCACATCCGCGCTCAAGCGACTCGCTGCCAAGCTGAAACTCGCACGTGTTCTCGTCGAATCTTCAAAAAACAGATTCACGACCACCTTCCCCCGTAGTGCTGGCACCTTCTTTACACTTCTTGTCGATACCCCTTCAAACCCCTCTGCGGTCTTAAGCAAAAACCGCACATCATCCGCACTCAACCCCTCGATACCCAGCAAATCACGATGTTCCCACGCATAATCCTTCGCCACCAAGCCCGCTGCACCCTTGTCCTGCTTCGTTTTCATCAAGCCTGCCAATCCTCTCTAACCATTGATGAGGTGATCTATTTCGCCACCCATACCCTCAAGATTTTAGCTGCCGAGTACTTCAATCTCGTCCTTATCATCCACTTCCATCAACCGTACCTGTACATGGTCGTGCTCTACGTCAAACCCACCCTTTCCATCCGACAAATCTAATCCTACAAAGTCTGCGGCAATCGGTAACTCTCTCCCCCCTCGGTCTACCAACACAGCCAACCACACTCGCCGCGGCCGTCCAAAATCCATCAGTGAACTCAACGCCGCTCGTACCGACCGACCCGTCATCAAAACATCATCCACCAGCACGACATCCACCCCATCCAGATCAAACCCGATCTCCGTCGACTGTACCATTGGCTGCGCCCCTACCTCCGACAAATCATCCCGGTACAGTGTGATGTCAATCGCCCCAACCCGTCCCTCAAATTTCGATTCACCCACCAACTCCGCCACCCGCTCTGCCAGCTTATCGCCTCGATTCCGCACTCCCACCAACGCCCAACCCCTAGAATCACTCCCACGAACCGCCATCGCCGACGCGATTTGCTCCGCAAGCGTCTCGATCAATCCCACAACTTCCTTTGCTTCTGCCAGCTTCTTCATTCGTCCAATCTTACATCCCCCCCCTCCCTGTGTCATTATTACCATCTCTCATATGTGACGCATCAAACCTTCCGCCCTGCCATCCTCACTACAGCACTCACCCCTGCATGGAGGCTGCCCTCTACAATTTCCCGCTCCACTTCCTCTAGCACCTCAAAATCAAATCCCTTTATTTCCCGCCGTAGTTCCGTCTCATCAACCATTGTTCCTGCATCTGATCCGCCACCCCGTCCAGGCATTTCTAATTGTCGCGGCGTATACATTTCCATCACAAACCTCCCACCACCTTTCATCCCCACTCCCACCTTCTCGTAAACCTTCTTTCTCAAATCTGTCGGCAGCGGTACAAATACCCATACAATCGCATCCCACATCTCCTTCCCCATGTCATACTCCTTTAGGTCTGCACACACGGTCTTGATTTCAACCCCCTCCTCCTCTGCAAGCCGCTGCGCTTTCGCCAAGCCAACCTCTGATATATCTACCGCCGTCACCTCAAATCCCTGCTTCGCCAGCCATACCGAATTCCGCCCCTCACCATCTGCCAGACAAAGCACGCGACCACCATCTGCTATTCCCCCAGCTTGCTCACGCAGAAAATCGTTCGGCTCACGCCCATATGCATACCCCTCCTCACGAAAACGCTCATCCCACATCTGCTTCGCTTCATCCATCACATAACACCTCATGTACTTCAATTAAAAAAGGCAGCCGTATGGACAGCCGCCTTCATTCTATCAACACAATCAATCATAATCAGTCCTCAATTCCCATCACCTCCTTCGCTTCCCGCACAATATCATCCACACCCAATCCCACATAATTCAGCACATTATCTGCGCTCAGTCCGCTCTTCGGCATCCGCTTCACATACATCTGATTCACTGTAAACCCACCACCATCTTGGCAAACCAAATCTGTCACCGCACTCCCCAATCCCCCGCAATAATTATCCTCAATCGTTAAAATATTCCCGCCACAATCATTCGCATAATCCAAAAGCGCCTCGCTCTCGAACGGTAGCGAATACAAATCTACCACACCCACATCAATCCCCAAATCATCCAACTCTTCAATCGCCTTGTTCGCCTGATGCACCATGTAACCATTCGCTGCAATAAGCAAGTCCTTACCTTCAATCAAGAGCTCATGCCCACCCAGCGTAAACTTATCTTCATCCCCATATAAGAACTCCGTCTCGGGACGCAATGTTCGCAAATAACAAGGGCCATCCCACGCCATCATCTCACGCATCAGCGCATAACACTGATACGCATCGCTCGGCGTAAGCACATACATCCCAGCTCCACTACCAGCTTTCAACTTCCCTTCTACATCATAATTCCGCAGCCCAGTAAATCCTCTAAACCAACCGACATCACTCAACCCCATCTGGCTTGGTCCGTCCGCGCCAAGCGTCGCTCCACTATGCGATCCCACCAGCTTCATATTAGCTCCGCTCATGATCGCCATTTCGATCTGGTCATAACCGCGTACCGCAAACTTCCCAAACGTCGACGCAAACGGAATCTTACCTCCCGCACTCAGACCCGCCGCAACCGACATCATATTCTGCTCAGCGATCCGGCATTCTACAAACCGATCATTCACCTTCTCATCCCCTGCAAACATCGCCGAACCAGTGGACCCCCGCACATCACAATCCAGCGCAAACAGATCACTCTTTGCATGCCCCAACGCTCTTAGCCCCACACCATATGCATTCCGCGTTGCCATTTTACCTTGCTCTAAAGCACTTTCTTTCCCAAACGCCTTCAATGCCACACTAAAATTCATTGGCGCATCGTCTATCTTCTGATTAGACTTCCGTGGGCTCATCGCAGGGATCTTTAATCCACCCAGTGCATACGCACCTGTCGCTTTCCCAGTTTCTTCCAATTCTGCCAACACTTTCTCTAGAGCTTCACCTTTCGGTGCCTGACCATGATGACCATTCCCCTTCATACTCGCCGCCCCCCAACCCTTCTCTGTCTTTGCAACAATCGCAACACCATTAGCTGCCGCATCACTTGCCTCATGTACTTCCGCATGACGATTCAGCGCATCACGAATCTCACTTGGGCTATGACCATCAATCACCAGCACCTCAAAACCCGCAGCCTCCAATTTTTTGACAAGCACCTCCGCGCTCTGCTGTTTACTCACTTCCTCACTTTGCGCAAACTGATTGCAGTTAAAAATCGGACACACCGCTTTAAGATCATGATCCCGCAAGAAATCCGCCGCTTCCCACACCTGTCCTTCGCGCGATTCACCATCACCAATCAAAACAAACACGCGCTTGTCTAAACCATCCGCCTTCGCCGCAAGCGCGATCCCCGCCGCCACACTCAACCCCTGCCCAAGCGAACCCGTTGCTGCATCAAAAAACGGAAAACCCAACTTCGGATTCGGGTGCCCATCAATCCGCGAATCAATCTGACGCAACGTCAGTGCATCCGCCTTCGTCATCGGTTTCCATCGTTCCTTATCCTCACCAATCATCACCCCCTTATCCGCACACGCCGCATAAACAATCGGCACCGCATGCCCCTCACTCAGCATCAACCGGTCACTCGCAGGATGACTAGGATTGCTCGGCTCCCAGCGCATATGCTGATACATCAACACCGAGATCAAATGCCCCAAGCTCGCACAGCTGCTCGGATGCCCACTCCCCGCCGCTCCTGTAATCTCATACGAACATTTAATCAGCTCAATCGCCTTCGCCTGCACCGTTGAATCAAACGACATAACTTCGAGTCCTTCCTCGCTGGGAATAGCATTTTTCTATGATTTATTGGATCGCGGTCGGCAACCTAGTTTTTTAACCGCCTTATGGACAAGCATTAACCCATCCAAGCCAGCAGGCAATCATAGCCCATACCGACACATTTCCCCTGAGATGCCAACAATTATCATCATTCCCACTCATTCAGCAAACCCGCCACCTATCTTAAATCCATACGTGAATCCCTTCCCGCGCCAATCTCTGCCCGCTATCATCAAACCACATCACGCCTCACATACCCCTAATCCCAAAGTGAGTTCACACCATGAATCGACACCGCCTGTTACTCACTTTCCTATTCACCTTCCTGATCCTCTCTGCCTGCACCACCAAACCCCACACCCCGCCAGCACCCTCAACTCTTCAACCACCACCGCCGCTTTTCTCTGAAACTCAGCACATAAAAACCAACTGGTGGAAGAACCTCCCCCGCTTCATGCAAGAGCAAGCCCGCCGTACACTCGACCAGTCTAATCAACTATTAGACACTCACCGTCCAACCACAACCCCCTCGTCAGTACGCCGCGCCGCGCTGCTCATGATTGATCAAGTCCTTCACCATCAAGACGCACCTGACTGGCCCATCGTGCAACAGTACTTCACTGACCACATCACCCGTGTCGCTGAAGACCTTGAACAACACCATCCCACCCAAGGCATCTTCATCTACAAAATCTACAACCACGGGTTCATCATCCGAACCCCCACCGTCACCTTCGCCTTTGACCTCACCCGCGCCAAACTCCCCAACCACCCATCCTTCGGCTTATCCGATCAGCTTACCCAACGACTCATCGATCAATGCGACTTCCTCCTCATCAGTCACTTCCACTACGACCACGCCGACCTCGCCGTTGCGAAACGATTCATCCAACAAAATAAACCTGTCCTCACCCCGCCCCAGCTCTGGCAAGACAAACCCATCCACGCCGCACTCACCCATCTCCCACGTTCTGCTAGCGCACCTCACCAAACCCACACACTTTCGCTCACCCACCGCAGTAAACCTCAGAGCATCACCATCATCAACTACCCCGGCCACCAAGGCCCCGGCACCGACATCCAAAACAACATCCCGCTCGTCATCACTCCTGAAAACATTGCCATCGCACACACCGGTGACCAATGGCTTTCTGCTGACTTCGAATGGATCGATACCATCCACCAACATCACCCCGTCGACATCCTCATTCCTAATTGCTGGACCATGGACCTCCCCCGACTTGTTCGCGGCTTCAACCCCAAGCTCATCATCCCCGGCCACGAAAACGAACTCAATCACCGCATCGACCAACGAGAACCTCTTTGGCTCACCTTCGACCGACTCACCCATGCCAACACCACCAACCAAAAACAAACCCCATCAGTCATCATGACCTGGGGCGAAAAATACCACTACATTCCTGAAATAAAACCCACCTCACAGTCTAATTGAAGACTGCCCAAAAATTCTTAAATTAAAGCTTAATACCCTATACCCCGCATCTTACTTCTCATCAGCGCATGCATGCCGTACGCCGCGTCCCATCGTAATCGCATTCTTACCTTGCTTCTTACTTTCCAGCGCCATCAAATCTGCCTTCTCCAGCAGTTCCCCGGGCGACCGCCCATCCCAAGGATAACTCGCCAGCCCCCCACTCACCGTTAACATCCCCATCGCCTCTTCCGCCAACTTCGGAAATTCACACTTACATACAGCTTTCTGAAAACGTCTTGCCGCCTTCATCACATCCATCGGATGCTCGCTATCTGCTCGACGTTTGCCTTCTGCATCCCAAAAGATCACTGCAAACTCATCCCCACCAATCCTCGCCACCACATCATGCTCCCGCACCACGCTTCCCATCAGCCGTGCCGTCTCTTTTAAAATCTCATCCCCAGCCGCATGACCATACTGATCGTTGTACCGCTTGAAATCATCAATATCGAAAACCAAAAGCGTCACCTGCGAACGGTCTTCTTCTGCACGTTCCAAAATCCGTTTTAAAAACCGATTGAAATAGCGGCGGTTCCAAATCCCCGTAAGTTCATCCCGCATCGACATCCGCTTCAGCTGCCCAACCTGATCTTCCATCGCACACCACTTACCAGCCCATGCCGCCCACGGCTGCACCTCATCTCGACCTAACCCTCGCGCATACAACGTGCCAAAAACCTTCCCACCTTCTTTGACTTCCGCCCAACCCACATCCGTAGGCACATCCTCTGTCGCTCGCGCCCAATTCATCTGCGTCACACCCGACTGCTGCCGAATCAGTGATAACATTTTTCCTTTAAACCCCGCGCCTCCCGCCATAATCTCATCTAATAAATCAACATCACCCAATTCTTCATCTTCACCCGTAACCACTTTCTTTGAAGCCGCGTGATCCACCACATCGCGATCCACATCTGCTCCGCTCTCTTCCTGTAAACCCGCTGGTTGACGTTGCGCCAACTGTGCTTTCGCCTGTTCACCAAACATCTGCCCATGCAAATCTTCTACATGTAACGGCAAATTCAACATCGCATCAAAACCCGACAAGAGCGCCTGACTTGCTGCCCTTTGATCATCCTTATCACAGTCATCTACGAGCAACAACCGCGCATTCGGAGCAATCCTTCGTAAACCCTTACTGATCGCCGCTGCGGATAAACGCAATCCACTCACACCACCAATGACAACATCGACTTCTCGCATCGCAAGCTCACCCATCGCCGCCATGAAGTTCGCCGCCTGCACAATCTCTAACCCCTCACGCATTGCCCCCAGCGCATTCATCACGCCCGCATCATCTGCGCAACCCACCACCAACACCCGCGTCATCTGCCGCGAGATCGTCCCCTCACCTTTATTAAACTGTCTTAAACTTGACTCCATCTAGCTCTTCTTCCCTCAAGCGCCAATCCTACATTATCTTTCGAAAAAGCTAACTCACTTCCGGCGGCCCCAGCAGCATCGTCAATTCTTCCTCACTCAAACTCGCACCGCCACGTGTCAGCGCTTCAAATCGGTTCGTTATTTCTACGCCTTCATCTAACACATCTTCTGCTATCACTTCTGGTCGCTTCCGCTTGAGTAGTTCTCCCACGATCGCCTGCTGATCGCCCATCAGCACTTCCACTCCCCCATCCGTCTTCCGCATGGTCTGCACATAATCTTCAAACCGCATCACTTCGCCATCTGTTCCATCCACCTCACTCAACCCGATCAGCTCTCCCACACTTCGATCATCCGCACAAACATATTTCGCACACGGCAAGTTTGGATAATACATCCCCATTGCTTCGATCAACTCTGCCGCGTAAACCACATGATCTTGATCTACTTCAACCACAATCACGCCCCCCACCTCACCCGATACCACCGCCCCCATTACATCTGCTGCCGCTCCCATAATACGCACCGACTTACCTCGCTGTGACGCAAGTCCTAATAGTGCAGCCACACCCTCACCACAACGCTCAGCAAGCACCAAAAGGTCGCAAGCTCGTGCATCGCATATACCATTACTTGCTACCGGGATATCCCTACGTCTCTCCATAACCTTTATTTTACCCCCGAATCAACACCAAACCCAACCCCAACACGATCTTGCCCTTCATTTTCTCATTTATCTTGCTTCAACACACTATCCAAAGCACGCCACTCTTTCGCCATCTTCCCCCTTTCATCTCAATTCACACTTTCAATCTTGCTCATATCACAAGTCACAACAAAGAGAAATTTTCTCCACAACCGCAACTTAGCATCAACTTATCGCAGACTATCAACTTAGCTTGTAAAATATCTCCAGACTTCGGCAACCCCGTCGTCAACTGCCGCGCCTGTGACCTATCGTTTCAACTTGCCGGCAAGATCCAGTCATCCACGGAAGAACACATGACTCTACTTGGCGCCACCGCCCTGACCCCGTCCGACATCACTGCACTGCTCCTTGGCATCGCCATCCTGCTTGGATTGGCCCGCATCCTCGGAGAACGTGTCCGCCGCTACCGTCAGCCTGCCGTCCTTGGTGAAATCGCTGCCGGCATCATCCTCGGCCCGACCCTTTTTGGAGCCCTCTCGGTCTGGCTTGTCTCCGCAGGCTTCCTCAATACCAATCTCTTCGAATTCATCTTCCCTGCCGATGGCGCATCCTCCATTGCCCTTAACGGGTTCATCACCATCTCCGCCACACTGCTGCTCTTTGTGGTTGGCCTCGAAGTTGATCTCTCTACCGTCGTCAGACAAGGTAAAGCCGCCCTCGCAGTCTCCGCCGCCGGGATTGCCATCCCATTCTCTCTTGGCTTTACCATCGCATACTTCGCCGCCGAAACACTTGGCGCCGGAACCGTCGGTATGCAAGCCCCGCTCCCCTTCGCCATCTTCGTCGGCATCTCTCTCTCCATAACCGCGCTGCCTGTCATCGCTAAAATCCTCATGGACCTCAACCTCGCCAAGTCCGACATGGGCATGCTCATCATCTCTTCCGCCATGCTGAACGACCTCGTCGGCTGGATCGGGTTCGCCATCGTCCTCGCACTCCTGCCTGCCGCCGATGCCATCACCTCCTCCATCGACACCGTCCAAACCACCATCCAAACCGCTTCCGCAGCACTTCCCGATGCAACGCACACCGATGCAGATTCCGGGGGAACCGGAAGTTCCTCAGTCGTCACCACCATCGGACTCACCCTCCTCTTCCTCCTCTTCATGCTCACGCTCGGCCGTCTTGCATGCCATAGACTTCTCCCCTACATCCAATCCCGTTGGTCATGGCCCGGCGGCGTCCTCGCATTCGTCCTCGTCATCGCATTCATCTGCGCCGCCTTCACTGAATACCTCGGTATTCACTCTATCTTCGGCGCCTTTGTTGCTGGCGTCGCCATCGGCGATTCACACCACCTCCGTGAACGCACCCGTGACACCATCCACCAATTCATCCTCAACATATTTGCGCCAATCTTCTTCGCCTCTATCGGGCTCCACATCAACTTCATCAATTCCTTCAACATCATCGCCGTCGTCATCGTCTTCGGCGTCGCACTCGTCGGTAAAGTCCTTGGCTCATACTTCGGCGCTCGTGTCCTCTCCGGCATGGGTAAACGCGAATCCTACGCACTCGGCTTCGGTATGGCCGCACAAGGCGCCGTCGGTATCATCCTCGGCCAACTCGCTCGACAAGCTGGCCTTATCAACGACGAACTCATGGTCGCCATCATCATCATGGCCCTTGGCACCTCCCTCATCTCCGGCCCGATCATGCAGAAAATCCTGCAACTCAAACACAAACGCCAACTCCTCGATTTCCTCACCGAAAAATCTGTCATCACCCAGCCCCGAGCTCACGACGTCATGCAATCCATCGGCGAACTATCCAAACGTGCCGCCGAACTCACCGGGCTCAAAGCCCACGATATCTACCGCGCCGTCCTCCAGCGTGAACGCATCATGCACACCGGCCTCCCCGGCGGACTCGCCGTCCCACATGCCCGGCTCGATGACCTCGCCAAACCTTGCGTTGTCATCGCGCGCAGCAAAACCGGCATCGACTTCGACGCCGCCGACGGTAAAAACGCCTGCATCATTGGCCTACTATTAACTCCCGTCGACCAGCCAGAGTCACAGATCGAACTCCTCTCCCTCTTTGCCACCACCTTCAGCAAATCTCACATCCGTCAGCGTATGCTTGAGGTCGAATCCGCCACCGAGTTCCTTGCCGTGCTTAACCAAGCCGCCACCGAAGACCCTCACGCACCCAAAGACGACCAAACCCTCGGCATCAAATCCTGACCATCGTTTCAACATCAAACTTGATTTACTTTTGCTCCAAGCCCACGGATTCCATCCGTGTGGCCCACAGCACCTTCTCCATCACCTCATAATTTCACCTCACTCCACTCCCGCGCCATTATGCAATATTTAACAACCAATCTGCTCGACAGCACGCACACCAAATTCAATCGACAGAAGACAACCCCGCTTTATCTTCCCACGCACCACGTGCGACAATCTCATACCGCCCAATATTGGCAGGCAACACAAGAAAGCCCAACACAATCGGAACCACAAACATCAAAAGCAGCAAACAAACCATCACCATCATAAACACCATAAAAGTGATCGTTACATAGCGCAACGGTTTCATCAACCAGTCAAACCAACCGATTTTCTCACCTGCGTCACTCACAAGCTCAACATATCGCTTCTTCCTAAATTTCCCCACCGACTCATACACCCGCCGCAATTCACCATAACTCCCAAACGGTTGGCACACCGACGCAAGACGACCATACCTCCGCCATAATCGATCGCACTCTCGGCTATGCCATATAGTCAAACCGATCATCGGCAAGACAAGCACAACATGCACCCATAACAATGAATAAACAAACCCCAATTGCCATACCCCTGTCAGCCAGATTAGCACGCATCCCAAACCAAACATCGGCCGCCATGACCAACACCAATCTCGCTTGAACGCGAGTTCCTCATCTGAATGCAAAAACAGCAACCATCGCTGCCACGTATCCCATGCAAAGTCTTCTTCCCAATCAAGTTCGCCATCACCAATCTCTTTACGCATCATTTGCAACGATCGATCATCTGTATCCTTGAATAGCCTTTTTGACTGCTTGATAAATCCAAGCCAATCAAGTTGCCCATCTAACATCTGATTGATATACCCAATCATCGTATTTCGATCTAGCCGATTCACCATCTCATCTCTCTTTTAATGCTCTTCAACAACTATCATCACTCACCATCTATTGCTTCCATCACCAAAAACCGATGTCCGTCTGGCGTACTCAGCACAAACTCTCGATATCCCCACGGCTGATCCTTTATCTCACCCACCTCAACACCATTCCCCTTGAATTCATGCCACAATCCCTTTGCATCATCCACCTCCCACTGCGCAACAAGTGAGTGCTCGGAACATTCGCTCATCGACCGTATCCCCGGACAATGCCCCAAACGCACATAGCTTTCATCCCGCTGCACCATACACCATCCGCCTTCTCGCCAAACCTCGCTGAAACCCAGCTTTTCCATATAAAACTTGCGAGCTATATCTAGATCCAACACCGCCAGAATCAACGCTTGCTTCATCGCCATCGATCTACTCCTCATACTAACACAACACATAGCGTACAAATACTTCACCCTGTCATGTTTTAAATACTCATCATACAAAACACCTCACAGTTATCGCCAGTGAATTTCGGTTCATAAACACGCCTTAAAGACAATCATCTCAGTACCAATACCTTGCCACACAAACATAAAGCACAAAAAAGCCAAGGCCAAATACACAACCTTGGCTTACATGCTTCCTTCACATTAAAAACACGTTATGGGCTTGAGGGAGCCTCTGCTAATTCCCATTTCTGCCCCGCTTCATTTGCCCAAGCTTTGAGCTCAATTTTCTTCACACCATTATCTTCGGTAATACTAAGCGCTAGATTAAACTGTGCATGCATGATCTTGTACTTGCCATCATCAAGCCTCACAAATCGCCAATACTGTCCAACACCTCCAAACCAATCAAATTGGTCAACAACGGTATCAGTCCCTGTTGTTCCACCCACACCAAGAGCTTTATCGCTATGATCAGCTAAAATGTGGTACACGCCATCAAAACCATCATGCAAAACATTAAACCGCTGATGGATTGCTTCATTGCTCGCAGCAGATGCAACATTCGAGAGCACCAGTTTTTTATTATTACCTATGTCTGCATTCTCGATCTCCAACACCCTGCCACTGCCGTCTGTCGTTTTGATGACGTATGTCCCCTCCGCAAGATCATACCGGGTAAGAACCTCAACCAACCGCCATTTTTGACTCTCGGACTGCACATCGACTGTATTCTGAACGACCGAGGTACCTGCTGCTGTGGAACCATTATCCAGATCTAAAACTTTACCAGAATCGACATTCTTGATCCTGAATAATCCGCCATGTAGATTTTCAATTTCCCATTTCTGTCCACCACCACTGCCAAACCATTGATTATACTGATCGACCTTATCATCGAGCCCGCCCTTATTACCGAGCCACATATTCGTGTGCAGCACCCTGATCCGATAGATCCCTGGCGATACACCATCCGCACTCAGCCGTTCAAAATAGAAATGCTGATAATCGCCATTCAGAGAATCATCCATGACATAATCATGTACGACCAACTCAGTCTCCGCCACTGTACTTTTATTCTGAATACCTAAGACCTTCCAATACTGCCGATTCAATCCTAAATTTGGATCGACCACGTCTAAATCCTGGTCAGTGAGTTGAATTTGGTAAACACCATCTGCCAATTGAAAATTGTCGACATCTGTCAATTTCCACTGCTGACTTTCATCTCCTGTCCAGGCCTGCTGAACAACGCTATTAACACCATTAACACCCAGAACATGCCCACTGGCACGATTGGCAATTTCATACCTTCCATTATTCAGCTTTCTGATTCGCCATTGCTGCCCGTCACCCCCTCCCCAAAAAAACTGATCAATCTCAGCATTCGGGTTATGAGAACCGCCTACTGGCGCAAATGTATGACCACTGTGAACAGACACAATCTTGTGATAACCGTTGTGCAAATCGATGAGCTTGAAGTTGTTTTCCTCGGCGACACCCGCGCCAAGTGTGAGTTTTTCAGTTGGCTTTTTTGAAGCCATCTTAAGCAACGCGTTGCTGTTTGAATTTTTAATGGTGTAAACCTCGTCGAGGACCTCTTTGGGAGCTTCATCCTTCGCGGCAATCGGCCAACCATCAACCCAATGAATCGGAACAATCATCCCCCGTATACCTCCGCCTGAATAAGGCATGCCTTTGTCTCGCACATATGTATATTCAAAGCTGTAATAATCGACACCGCCCTCTCCTTTGAACATACAGTGATGTCCTAAACGGCTAATATTGCCATATGGCCGAAAAAAGAAGGTGCCGCCCTGCTTGTCACGCTGTGTTTCATGTGAATCGCTCGCGACCCGTTCGGGAGAGAACATCATGCGGCCTTCTCGATCATAATATGGCCCCGTAATATTCTTTGATCGCCCTATTTTCACGGCATACTGACCACCCCCACTTTCCCAATGCCCAATATCATTATGCGAAATAGAAAGGTAATACCACCCACCTCGATAAAATAGAATCGGTGCTTCAGAAAATGTACCTGCTGATGGATGATTGATAAATAGATTGGTCGCCACCGCAAGTCGATAGAAAGAACCTTCTTTCAATTTTTTGTTTGTATCAAGCGATTCATCGGGAACCATGCCATGCTCATCCAACTTCACCACCATAATACCATCCCATCCAGACCCGAATGACATCCAGATATCGCCCGTTGGATCTACTATCACACTTGGATCAATCGCGTTATACCCCATTGAATCATCTGTCTTAAAAACAATCCCCTTATCTTCCCATTGATAATCCGTGGTATCACCTGGATCCAGTGTTTTATTTGTAAACAAGCCTATTGCGGAGTTTCGACTGCCCATACTTGATATGGAATAGTAAAGATGATACTTGCCATTGATATAAACGATATCCGGCGCCCAAGCTGACCCATCGCTCGTGGGAACCTCATCCCGCCACCATGTTATCTCCCCAAGATTACCAGGCGATCCTAAAACACTACCAGCATTACTCCAATCTTTCAGGTTCTTGGATTTTCTAAAGCCAATCCCGGGATTCAGAAAATAGCCATAATAGTAGTCCTCACACTTTGTGATGGTTGGCGTAGACCAATACAAATCCAAACTCATTGGCAGACGCGTTAAAACATGCGTAATATTATCAAAACGAAAGAGCTGGCTTTCATGCGCATGCCATGAACGCTGAACTAGCGTTGCCCCCGCGCCATCCTGCACATCCTTAACCGTAAGATACTTTCCACTATGCTTTGCCTTGATGCGATAGTAACCGTCATCAACATGCTCAATCGCCCAACGCTGATTATTCCCTCCCCACCAATCCCATTGAATAATACGTTTATTCTCTTCTAAACTTTCGGAATCAACATCCAGACATTTTCCACTATTTCGATTCACGATCGTATAGTAGTCGCCATGAGCTTCCAATCGCCACTGCTGACTTCGATGAGCAAAATAATCCACCTGTTCAATATCCGCATCGTTGGCAATTGAATCGCCTTTCACACCTAATGAATGCCTCCTAGGTTTCTCGTGATCATATGCGGCACCAGATTTCTTCCCCTTTGCCTTCACCGTAATGGCATAAACATTCATATCCAGCGGCACATCCGCATGAACATCCGCCGCAGATGCAAAAACGAGTAAATACACAAACAGAATGAAAACCAAACTTCGCGCAAAGTCCAAGGATACGCCAGATATTTTTAATATAGATCTATTCTCAAATCTGATTCTATTCTGATTCGTTAGCACGGATATTCCTTTCTATGCCATCCAAGAGGTCAAGGTAGATCAAACCTCCGGTTTTATGCCGATTTTTAATGCATCGTTGATGCTCAATATCGAAAACGAGATTTCAGTTTTCATACAAAACGCAGAAACTTTAATGACAGTGACAGCCTCGCAACATCCAAAGATTTGCGCAAGACAATCCACCAAAACAATCAGTTCCCCGTACTGATTAGCTGCCACTTTTGATTCGGATGATCAATCCACTCTGTTTGAATCACGTAAGCCCCGTTATGTGAAGCCCAATGCTGCACACTTAAGACTCGCCCACTAAAGAGATTCACAATTTTATAGACACCTGCCTCAACCTCCTCAATCCGCCACTGCTGCTCATGGCTTTCATCCCATGTATCGGTAACAATCCGCACGGTAGGATCTGTATCCGGAACATTTGCATACCCCTTCTGACTATCTGCGACCGCAACAACTGTCGTCACACCACCCCGCGTCACCTTGATGCTATAAAAACCATTGTCCAGATAGGTAAGTGTAAATTCCTGATTCTCTTGCGCCACCGAATCCCAAATAATCGGCTTCCCATCGCCTGAATCCGCCTGCAACACTCTTCCGGTATTGCCACCCACCAGTTCGAGCTTATACTCGCCATCTGCAACAACCCCATCGGCAGGATCACCTTCTGTCAATATTTCCGCTTCAACGTGCGGCCAACCCCCAACCCACTGAAGCGGATAAGTCATCCCCCACATCGCGGTTGAAAAATAATCCGGAGCCGAACCGCTCTTATACCAACTCTGAACAGACAAATAATCTCGGCCGTTAAGACCATGAGCAATGCTAAAGGATTCAATGGATTTCACATCGTCATCCGTACCCGCAACAGTTGTACCGCCATGCACAGCAAATAAACCGTCACCATCTCGATCTTTATATGGCCCCACAATATTCCTTGATCTGCCAACAACGATTTCACTATGAGACCCCAATTTGAAATAGTTTAAAAATAGGTAATACCAACCATCACAATAGACAATCACAGGATCATTAAAACTACTACCCAAATCGGAATAGCTGCCGATCTGAATTGGACTATCTTTGAGATTCCCCGTGCCCTGATCCATTCGCGCAATCTTGAAAATAGTATTGGAGCTATTCGTATACACCATCCATAGATCATCAACCGCATCATTGAGCATGTGCGGATTATTTGCGTCCAGTAAAGAACTGCCAGACGGCAAAGCAACCGCTTGCTCGCTTGCCCATCCATAATCATTGTCATTCGGATTCAGCTTTTCACTTTTCGTAAAGTGTATTTCGCTATCACCATTCGTACTGTCTTCGTTGTAATAAAGATAATAAGAACCCACAATTTTTCTAATATGCGGATACGTCACGTTATAGCTATTTAAATCATTTGGCGCAATGCTCGCCCAATCAGACAAATCATTGGATCGCTTCACGATGCCATCATTGAAATAGGCGTAATAGTGACCCTCTGACCAAATGATGGTTGAGTCACCCCACGTTGTATGATTGCTCATCGCCAACTGCTGCTGTTGACCTGTCGTTTGTTCGAACTTGAAAAGCTGACGATCATGCATTCGCCACGGATATTGCACAAGCCTTTCTTTTTGCCCCTGACTGGGATTAGCAATAGACGGATCAACAAAAGGCAGTGTTTCGCCATTGTAATCTTTATACGGAATATCATAAAAAGGCTTTCCAGAAGCCGAACTGGCAATCGTAAGATACTTCCCGCTATGTTTTGATTTAATGCGATAGTAACCATCAGCAACGTGTTTAATCTCCCACAACTGATTATTATTGAATGTCACACCATTATGAGGGATTTGAACAATCTCACCGCCATCATTATGCGTATATGCCAACACATCCAGACACTTATCGCTATCAATATTGATAATCGCAAAAGAGCCATCTCCATTTGAATGCAAACGCCACTGCTGACTCGCCAAACCCACATAATCACGCTGGTCGATCCGCCTCTCAAAATCAGTCATATCAACATCCACACTTAACGCTTTCTGGCTTCCTTTCCGTAAAATCGCATAAATATGTTCACCTATCAGGTTTTCCCCCCTCACCTGATCAAACCTGAACACCTGCTTATCGATCTCCCCGACATCCCAGTCTTCCACGGTGATGCCGCTGCTAGTCGTGATATATTTACCGCTATGCTTAGATTTGATCCGGCAATATCCATGATAGACATACTCAATCATCCATTTCTGACTGTCACTATTATGATCTAAAGTATTTTGAACAATTTGAGCGCCACTAATCAAAGACTGACCAGCAATATCCATATACTTGCTACTATTTATATTGACCAATGAATAATATCCATCGCCCAGATATTTCAACCGCCATTGCTGATTCGGATTGTCAAAATTTACGTACTCTATAACAGACGCACCATCATTCTGACTATGGCTTTGAACTTCAAGCACATTACCATTTGCTTTCGAAGATATCTTGTATATTAAATTAGCTTCCAAACCGTCGGCATCAACCGTAGACGGCAACATGAACGATAACATACACACCGCAACGACCATTGCAA
This sequence comes from Poriferisphaera sp. WC338, assembly GCF_050931845.1. Lineage (GTDB taxonomy): Bacteria > Planctomycetota > Phycisphaerae > Phycisphaerales > Phycisphaeraceae > Poriferisphaera. The sequence continues at coordinate 1,515,070 of NZ_CP194516.1, read as the reverse complement.
CAAGCGCGTAATAGAAACAAACGAACATCCATTTCGCTTTTTTATTTGATATGGCCTGCACATCAAAATAATAATTGTTTTTTAACACGGCCAGTCCCTTTATAACCCCGAAAAAAATGTCAGATAAAGCAACAAAACTAAGCTTGAGAAGAATACACACACTGGGCCAACAATAGAATCAAAATAAAATTACATATAAAAACAGATCAAATATTAAAAACCTACATCACAACCACCTGATCAAATCTTGAGATCAATAATATTATCTATTAGTGTATTTTTTTAGCCATGCCTACAACCCAAAACTTCATAACCTAAAACCCGGGAATTTACTCGATCAAAAAATTGACCGACACCAACTAGATCTAAAGCAGACACGTTTCTGTGTCTGCTTTAGATCTCCATCAACACATTAAAATAAATCCTAACCTGCCTATGTGATCA